>JAFZOC010000356.1 GCA_017550765.1 Oscillospiraceae bacterium | reverse complement strand
GGGACGAGCTGGCCCGCGCCCCCCAGTTCCTGGAGCGGACGGCGGGACGCAGCGAGGCTGAGTATCGGCAGATGCTCACGCAGCAGGTGCCCGGCCTCACCAATATGCTGATCTGCGGCCTGATCTTCTGCGCGGGACGCTTCGCTGTGGTCAGGGACATGCTGTACTGCGTGGACTTCAGCGAGCGCATCCCCAACTGCATCGCGCTGTATCTGCTCCTGATTGCCCAGAAGCAGCCTGCGGACAAGCGCAGCCAGGGCCTGGACCTGGGCGACGGCACAGATCCGGCGCCGCTGAAGGCGGCCATCGAGACCCTGCAGGTCTGCGATCCCAGCTGGCAGCCCAAGATCCTGTGGCCCTGAGGGCGCAGAGACAGGAGGAGAGCCATGCGCGTCCTGTTCGTCGGCAACAGCCACACCTACTTCAACGACATGCCCCGGATCTTCGCCCGCATGTGCGCGGAGCTGGGCGAGGAGGAGCCGGAGGTCACCATGCTGGCCTATTCCGGCCGCTCTCTGGCCTGGCACAGGGAGGAGTACTTCGCCCTGCGCTTCGCTCTGCTCCACGGGCGCTTCGACGCCTGTGTGATCCAGCAGCAGGCCCACCCCTTCCCGGGGGAGGAGCCCACGGAGGACGGGGTGCGGGAGATCTGCGCCCTCTGTGAGAAGGCGGGGGCCCGGCCGGTGCTGTTCATGACCTGGGCGGAGAAGGCCAGACCCGAGAACGCCGCCGTCATGAGCCGCTGCTATCGCCGTCTGGCGGCGAAGGAGGGCGCCCTGCTGGCCCCGGTGGGGGAGATCTTCGAGGCGCTGCGCGGCAGCGGGATCGAGCTCTACTGGCGGGACGGGGAGCACGCCTCCCCCTATGGCAGCTACCTCACGGCGGCGACCCTGGCGGCGCTGCTGTGCCGGACCCGGGAGCTTGACGCCCTTACCGACGGGAGCTTCGACTTCCGGCCGGACTATGAGAAGGGGAGCGGGCGGCGGCCGACGGCCCTGGAGGAACTCCGGGAGGAAGAGGTCCTGCTGGACCGTGAACAGGCCGCCCGGATCCGGGCAGCCGTGGCCGCGGCGCTGTGAGCGGCCGACAGCTCTGCAGACGACATCTACAGCCGGAAAGGCCGGGAGCGCATCAGCGCCCCCGGCCTTTCCGGCCCTGTCCATATCCGGCCCTTCCGGCCCTGTCCATATCCGGCCTTCCCGGACGCGCAGTCTGACGCCGGGCCATACGCGAGACCGGCCGGAGCTTGGGATCAGTCGTCCAGATAGCCGGTCCCGCCGCAGAGCCCGCAGCGTTCGCCGTAGCGGTAGCCCTCTTTCGTGTTCCAGCTGTTGCCGTAGTGCAGGACCACCCGGCCCGTCCCGCCGCAGCGGTAGCAGACGCGCCGGCCGCTGTCGGCGCTGTTCGTGCCGCTGCCGGGCCGATAGCTGTGTACCACCGGCGCGACGGGCTCCTTGTCGTAGGGATCGCCCACGGTGCCCGTGGTGTCGATGAGGATGCAGGGCCGCACGCCGTTGCGGTGATAGGTCTCACAGATATTGCCCGCATACTCCCCGCGCTGGGTCACGTTGAACATGCTGCCCTTGATGGGGACGTTCTCGTCGGTGAGCCACCAGGAGAGGCCGGCGTAGTAGTGGGAGACGGGCTGCTGGGCTTTGGCGTAGGGCGTCCAGCTCGGCGTCAGCCCGGCGTAGCGGCCGTAGTTGTCCAAATCGTCCCGGGTCAGCAGGCCCGCCGCGGAGACGAAGCCCGGCTCCACATCGGCGAAGACCTCCGCGGAGAACTCGCCCCGGATCCAGTCCATCAGCCCGTCGAAAGGCCGCGCGTCCAGGATGTCCTTGCTGACAGCCAGGATCACGCCGTTGCTGTTGCTGAGCACGATCCACTCCAGCTCCTCGGGGCCGTCGGTCGGATCGTTGTCCTGCTCGAAGCGGCCCAGGACGCCGGTCTCGCCGGGCCCGACGTCCAGAAAGGCGAGGAAGGGGCGCTCCTGCAGGAGCCGCGCCCGCTCTTCCGCCGCGCTGGGGTGTTCGTCCAGCTGGGACAGGAGCAGATAGGCCCTCGCGTAGTGCCCGTCGCTCAGGTAGCCGATCGCGTCCAGATAGTCATAGTCCAGCGCCAGCTCCCGGGCGTCCCTGTAGTCGCCGAGCTCCGTGAAGATCGCGTAGGCCTCGCTGTCCCGGCCCGCTTCCCGCAGGGCCATGGCCTCGTCATAGCGGCGGGCGGGCCGGACGACCAAGCTCAGGACCAGCGCCGTCACGCCGACCAGCAGCAGCGCAGCGCCCGCGCCGATCAGCAGCG
>JAFZOC010000355.1 GCA_017550765.1 Oscillospiraceae bacterium | reverse complement strand
GAACTGCAGGAGATCGACAGCCGCAAGACGGGCGCGCTGCTGACGGCCGCCTGTCTCATGGGCGTCGCCGCAGCCGGCGGCAGCCCCGAGCAGGAAGAGGCCGCGGCGCGTTTCGGCGCGGCGCTGGGCTTCGCGTTCCAGATCCGCGACGATATGCTGGACGTGCTGAGCACGGAACAGGAACTGGGCAAACCCATCGGGTCTGACCAGGAAGAGAAAAAACACACCTACATGGCCCTGTACGGGGAACAGAGATGCGCCGAGATGGTCCAAAAGCTCACGGATGCCGCGAAGAGCGCGCTGGAGGGAGCCTTTGCCGATACGGCCTACCTCTGCGCGCTGGCAGATGGATTGACCGTCAGGCGCAACTGATACAGGGTCGGAACGGAGCCTCGATTTGAGCATATTAGAGAAGATCCATAGCTCCAACGATGTGAAGGCCCTCCCGGAAGAAGATCTGGTGCCGCTGTGCGGCGAGCTGAGGTCCTTCCTGGTGGAGAGCCTGTCCAAGACGGGCGGGCATCTCGCCTCCAATCTGGGCGCGGTAGAACTGACGGTCGCGCTCCATCGGGTCTATGACACGGCAAAAGACCGCCTGGTCTTCGACGTGGGACATCAGAGCTATGTACATAAGATATTGACAGGGCGAAGGGACAGGTTCGACACGCTCCGCCAGTACGGCGGGATCTCCGGATTCCCCAAACCGCGAGAGAGCGCAGACGACGCCTTCATCGCAGGCCACGCCTCGGATTCCGTATCGGTAGCCCTGGGCATGGCCCGGGCCCGGACGCTTTTGCAGCAGGATCAGGACGTGGTCGCTGTGATCGGCGACGGCGCTCTGACCGGCGGCCTTGCCTATGAGGGGCTCACCGCCGCGGCTGCCAGCAAGGAGCCGCTGGTGATCGTCCTGAACGACAACAACATGTCGATAGACCCCAATGTGGGCGGGATGGCGAGCCTGCTGCAGGATATGCGGGTCAAGCCCGGCTACTTTACCTTCAAGCGGCTGTATCGGGAGGTCTTCGCCCATGTCCCGCCGCTCTATCGTTTCAATCACGATGTGAAGGAATGGGTCAAGGCCAAGATCCTGCCGGACAACATCCTGAGCGCCCTGGGCCTGGAATATATGGGCCCGGTGGATGGTCACGACGTGCACCAGATGGAGAGCGTCTTCCGCTGGGCAAAGGAGCTGCGGCGGCCGGTCCTGGTCCATGTGCTGACCAAGAAGGGAAAGGGCTGCCCCTATGCGGAAGCCCATCCGGAGCTCTATCACGGCGTCGGGCCTTTCGATCCGGTAACGGGCGAACTCAAGAGCTGCGGCCGCGCGTTCTCCGATGTGTTCGGACAGAGCCTCCTGGAGTTCGGGGAGAAGGACAGCCGCATCGTGGCGATCACAGCCGCCATGGCCTCCGGCACAGGACTGGACCGCTTTGCCGAGCGCTTCCCGACACGCTTCGTCGACGCCGGGATCGCGGAAGGCCATGCCACGTCCTTTGCCGCCGGCATGGCCAAACAGGGCATGCTGCCGGTGTTCGCGGTCTATTCCAGCTTTCTGCAGCGGGGATACGATATGCTGATCCACGATGTGTCCCTGCTGGGCCTGCACGTGGTCTTCGGCGTGGACCGGGCCGGCATCGTAGGCGGCGACGGCGAGACCCATCACGGCATCTTCGACGTGGACTATCTCCGCTCGGTCCCCGGGATGCAGATCTGGTGCCCGGGCTCTTTCCCGGAACTGCGCAATATGTTGGAAGAGGCGCTGTTCCATATGGACGGACCTGTGGCGATCCGCTATCCCAGAGGCGGCGAGGGCTTCTATCACGGCTCCCACCTCCAGAGAGAATGCGTCTTGCGGCATGGCGATGATGTGACCCTGGTCTGCTACGGCACCATGGTGAACGAGTGCATGAAGGCGGCGGAGCTTTTGGAAGAACACGGCGTCCATGCCGAACTCATCAAGCTCGGCCTCCTCTCTGCCGGGACATATCCAACGGTGCTGGAGTCTCTGCGCAAGACGGGACGGATCGTCATGGCGGAGGAAGCCTGCGCCGCAGGCTCCGTTGGGCGGGAGCTGCTGGCCCAAGCCGAACAGGATGACATCGCGCTGCAAGGCGCGCGGCTCCTGGACCTGGGAGCAGGCATCGTGCCGCACGGAGACAGAGCCCTTCTCATGCGCGACTTCGGGATCGACGCCCGGTCCATCGTGGGAGCGGCGTTGGAACTGTGCGGGATCGAGGCGGAGACATGAAAAAGCAGAGGCTGGATCAGCTGGTCTACGACCAGGGCTTCACCGAGAGCCGGGAACGCGCCAAGACCACGATCATGAGCGGGCTCGTCTATGTGAACGGGCAGAAGGCCGACAAGCCCGGCATGCCTGTCGATCCCGAGGCGAAGATCGAAGTGCGGGGGGAGGCCCTGCCCTTCGTGAGCCGGGGCGGCTACAAGCTGGACAAGGCGCTGAAAGTATTCCCGGTGGACCCCACTGATAAAGTCTGCATCGACTGCGGCGCCTCGACCGGCGGTTTCACCGACGTGCTGCTGCAGCACGGGGCAAGGAAGGTCTACGCCGTGGACGTGGGCTACGGGCAGCTGGCCTGGAAGCTCCGCAACGACCCGCGGGTGGTGGATCTGGAGCGTACCAACCTGCGCTACATCACAAAGGAACAGATCCCCGAGGAGCTGGACCTGGCGGTGATGGACGTGTCCTTCATCTCCATACGCTTGGTCCTGCCGGCGGTGAAAGAGCTGCTCAAGCCCGGCGCGGACTACATCTGTCTCATCAAGCCGCAGTTCGAGGCCGGCCGGGAAGAGGTCGGAAAAAAAGGCGTGGTGCGGGACAGCGCCGTCCATGAGCGCGTGGTGCGCGATATCCTGGCTTTCGCCCCGACGATCGGCTTTTCTGTAATGGCCCTGGACTTTTCGCCCATCAAGGGTCCCGAGGGGAACATCGAGTATATCTGCCATTTGAAGAACGGAGACTATCCGGCCGCGCCGATCGACGTGGCGGCGGTGGTCCGCGCCTCGCATGAGGCGCTATAAAGAGGAGGGAGAGCTATGATCGCGGTCTGTCCCAATCCGTTTCGTGACAACGACCTGCGCATCACCCGTGAGATCTGTTCCATGCTGGAGAAAGAAGGGCTCGAGACGGCGGTCTGTCCGGTCTTCGCCGACGATGAGCCGGAAGTCTTGCCTGTGTCGATGACCTACCACAAGCTCCCGGAGGTCGCGGAGCGCTGCACCCTGGCGATCGTCATCGGCGGCGACGGGACGATCTTATCCGTGGTGCGCCAGTTGCGCAGTGAGCAGATCCCGCTCCTGGGCGTGAACCTGGGCACCAAAGGCTTTATGGCGAACCTGGAGCCGGAAGATCTGGGCAAAGTCGTGCAAGCGGCCAAGGGCGACTATCGTCTGTCCCGCCGTATGATGATCTCCGCAGAGCTCTGGCGTGACGGGCAGCTCCTGTGCACCGACCACGCCCTCAACGACGTGGTCCTCCACGGCTACGGCGACTGCATCGGCGTCACCGTGACCTGCAACGGCGACCGGGTCTCCCAGTTCTCCGGCGATGGGATCATCCTCTCCACGCCGACGGGATCTACCGGATACTCCATGTCCGCCGGCGGTCCCATCGTGGAGCCGGAAGCGGAGAACATCATCATCAGCCCCATCTGCCCCCATGTGATGGGCGCGCGTACCTTCGTGCTGGACCCCCAGCGCACTGTCAAGGTCACAGCCGAGCGGCTCCATGGCCGCCGCGCCTATCTGGCCGTGGATGGGATCTCCATCGCGGACCTGGCCGGCGGCGATGAGATCGTGGTGCGCCGGAGCGAGCACTATGTGCTCATGGCGGACCTGGGGCTCAAGAGCTTTTACGACATCGCATACGAGAAGCTGAGATAAAGATCGCGGGGCGGAGCCATGCTGAACGAACTGCATATCGAGAACATCGCGGTGATCGAGCGGGCGGACATCCGCTTCGAGCGAGGCCTCAATATCCTGACCGGCGAGACCGGCGCCGGCAAATCCATCGTCATCGACGCCATCGGCGCCGTCCTGGGTGAGCGGGTGAGCCGGGAGCTGGTCCGCCGCGGCGCGGAGAAAGCCCTGGTCACGGCGGTCTTCGACGTGGCCGGGACCGAGGAGTGGCTGCGGGAGAACGACATCGAGCCCGAGGAGGAACTGATCCTCCAGCGCCGGATCCTGGCCGACGGGAAGAGCAGCTGTCGCGTATGCGGCGCGCCGGTGACCGCGGCCCAGCTGAAAGAGCTGGCCGCGTTGCTGGTGGACATCCACGGGCAGAACGACGGCCGGCAGCTCATGGACGAGCGGCGGCACCGGGCGTATCTGGACCGCTTCGGGCGCCTGGATGCGTCGATCGGGGCCTACGGAGCCGAGTATGCGCGTTATCTGGCTCTTCGGCGCGAGCTGGAAGAGCTGGATATGGATGAGATCGAGAAAGCGCGCCTCAGCGAGAGCCTGCGCTATCAGATCGGAGAGCTGGAGCGGGCGGAACTGAAGAGCGGTGAGAAGGAGGGCCTGGTGGCCCGCCGCGACCTGCTGCGCAACGCCGAGAAGCTCACCGACGCACTGGACGCCGCCATCGGGCTCCTGTATGGCAACGAGGACAGCGCCGTCTCTCTCTCCCAGGGGGCGGAGGGCTTTGCGGCGCGGGCTGCAGGCTACGCGCCGGAGCTGGAGAGCGCAGCGGCGTCGATCCATGAGGCGGTCTTCTGCCTGTCTGACGCGGCGGAGACCCTGCGGGACTTTCGCGCCGGGTTGGACTTTTCTCCGGAGGAGTACGACCAGCTGGAGGAGCGTATCTCGCTGCTGAACAAGCTGGAGCGCAAATACGGGAGAGACGAGGACGCCCTGATCGCCTATCTGGACGAGTGCCGGGAGAAGCTGGACGGGATCGAGTACGCCGAGGAGCGCAGCGCGAAGCTGCGGAAAGAGCTGCAGGCCCAGGTGGAGCGCTGCCGGGCGGCGGCGGCTCGACTGAGCGCGGCGCGCAGGACCGTGGCGGAAGAGCTGCAGCAGCGCATCGTGACGGAGCTGAGGGAGCTGAACATGCCCTCGGTGCGCTTTGCCGTGGAGATCCTCCCGCTGGAGGGCGAGCCCGGCTTCGACAGCCATGGCGCCGACCAGATCCGTTTCCTCATGTCCGCCAACGCCGGCGAGGAGCTGGGCCGCATCAGCCGCATCGCCTCCGGCGGCGAACTGAGCCGCATCATGCTGGCGATGAAGAACGTCTTCGCAGAGCACGATCCGGTGCCGACCATGATCTTCGACGAGATCGACACCGGCGTTTCCGGTATCGCCGCCCAGCGGGTGGGGGAGAAGCTCTACACTGTCTCCCGGGGCAAGCAGGTGCTGTGCGTGACCCATCTGCCCCAGATCGCGGCCATGGCGGACAGCCACTATCTGATCGAGAAGAGCGAGAGGGGCGGCCGGACCTTCACGCAGGTGGAGCAGCTGGACCGGGAGGGACGCAAGTCGGAGCTGGCCCGGCTCCACGGGGGCGACAACATCACCCTCACCACGCTGGCCAGCGCCGGAGAACAGCTGGGAGCCGCAGAGGCGTTCAAGACTTCTCTCTCGAAAAAATGATGAACGCGAGCTGCGCGCTGAAAGCGCCAGAAAGCAGAGCGCCCGGGAGCATGCGCATTCGCGCATGCTCCCGGGCACTCTTATCCAAAACATCCAGATCAGAGGCCTGGATCCTGGCCATATGCACCTCGTTGGAGGGCTCGCATCGCGGCGTCCGGGTCTGCGATACCGTGCAGTTCCAGAGCCGGTTGGAAAGACGAGCGGGAGACGTAGTTCCTTTGGAACATGGACGGCGGAGAACTGAGCAGGACCGTGCCCGTGCCGTCCCGATGGCTCTTCACCGTCACGGGCGGAAGGCTGTTCTTCATCAACATCTCTATCCTGCCGCGGCGGCGCAACAGGACCTTCTTTTCTGTGATGACGTAAGAAGCGCCTTTGAGACAGACAGCTCTCCAGATGAAACGCCCGACGGTGATGTACAGGCCAATCAGCACGAAGAAGCCTCCGAAAACGAGAAAGAAAGAAGGCGCGCCGGAGCGAAGAGCGGAGTATTCCCAAAAGACCGCGAAGCCGGCCCACAACAGGCTGAAAGGGATGAGATAGACATCCGGAAGCGACAACAGATGCAGCTTTTCGGGCGCACCGCGCCAGAGGATGTGTTCGTCCGCGTCCAGATAGGGCCGCGCCCACTGGTAGTCGTTCGCCTGGTACATAACGGATCCCTCCCGGTGATGTGTTCGATCGTCCCGATCTTAGCATGCAAGATCCCATGTGTCAATGTGCTCTTGACAGAACAGGCCGGATCCAGTATAATGCACGGGTAAACGCGAAGAAGAACAGAAGTAGCGTGTTTCCTCCTGCGCAGAGAGCCCCCGGCTGGTGGAAGGGGGAGAGGGGAGCGCGCGAAGTACCGTTCGGAGCGGCGCGGCTGAAGTCCCGTCGGGATGGGTAGGCTGCGACGGGCGCGCCCGATATCGCGCGGGAGCCACTGGCTCCGTGAGGCTGCCGTCGCAAGGCGACAGCGAATCAGAGGTGGTACCGCATCTTATGCCCTCTGTCCGAAAGGACAGGGGGCTCATCATTTAAGGAGGGAAAGACATGAGCGTACAGGAGACATCCCTTCGCCTGCACAGCTGCGGCTTCAACTGCGCCCAGAGCGTGCTGGCGGCGCTCGGCAGCTATACGGGGATGGACGAGAAGACGGCCCTGGCGGTGTCCGTCGGCTTCGGCGGCGGCGTCCGCTGCGGCGAGATCTGCGGCGCGGTATCCGGCGCGGTGATGGCGATCTGACTGGCCTTCCCCTATGCCGACGGGGAGGACAGCGACGCGAAGACCAGGATCGCCCGGCTCACCATGCGGATGACAAGGGACTTCGTCAAGCAGTTCGGCTGCATCCGCTGCCAGGACCTGAAACGCAACGGCGTGCCCTGCGACGAACTGATCGCATGGGCGGCCGCGCACGCGGAAGAGATCATCCAGGAAAACAAATAAAACGATAAGGAGCAAGATCCAAAATGGGCATCTATGAAGAACTGGTCGCTCGCGGGCTGATCGCCCAGGTGACCAACGAAGAAGAGATCCGGGAGATGGTGAACGCCGGCAAGGCCGTCTTCTACATCGGGTTCGACTGCACAGCGGACAGTCTGACCGCCGGCCATTTCATGGCCCTGACCCTGATGAAGCGTCTGCAGCAGGCGGGCAACAAGCCCATAGCCCTGATCGGCGGCGGCACCACCATGATCGGCGACCCCTCCGGCCGCACGGACATGCGCAAGATGCTGACCCGGGAGGACATCGACCACAACGCCG
>JAFZOC010000354.1 GCA_017550765.1 Oscillospiraceae bacterium | reverse complement strand
GCGCTGATGAAGACGCTTCGCTCATGAAGAAATGGAGCGCCCATCGTTCCTTCGTTCCTTCATTCCTTCATTTCCAGAGGACGCGGATCCCCCTCTCTGTCATGGCGAGGAGGGCCCTTGGGCCCGACGTGGCCATCCGTCTCCACGGGACGCAGGGGCCGCGGGGGGACGGATCCCCACGCCAGTGCTGCGGCACTGGCTCGGGATGACAGACCTTCGGTCTGTGCGCCCTGCGGGGCGCGGGATGAGGACGTGCGGGCCGAGGTCAGTGCTGCCGCCGCGCGGCGGCAGTCAGGGGCCGAGGTCGCTGCCGCGCTCCAGGACCTGGCCGATTGCCCGCAGGCGGATCTCCCCCCGGCCCTTCAGCCGCAGACGCAGCCGGTCGCAGCGCCGGGGCCGGATCGGCAGAGACACGCTCCCGCTGCCCCGCCGCTCCAGCAGCGCCGCCCGCTCCCAGTCGCCCTCGTCGTCATAGCGCAGCCAGACCTCCGCCCGGGATCCCGCCTGGGCCCAGAGGTCCAGGTCCAGCCGGCTCAGATACTGCCGGTCCGGCCAGACGCAGCGCAGAGGCCCCGTCTCCGCCATCCAGCGCAGCTCCGCCTCCGGCGTGCCCGCGCCGCCCTTCAGCGCCAGCAGGTCCCCCGTGTCCGCGTCCAGGGCGTAGAGCTCTCCGTCCAGCGCCGCGAAGCCCAGGGCGTGCAGCGCCCCGTCCCGGTACCACTGGCCCAGGGCCGGATCGTAGACGTACAGCGTCCAGGTCCCCTCGCTCTCCAGCGAGAGATACCAGCGCCCGTCCACGCTGCCCGCCGTGGCCGCCGTGCACCGGAGCTCCCCCAGGGCCTGCCCGATCTGCCGGGGGAAGCCCCCCTGCCAGGCGCAGGCCCCGTCCCGGCTCTTGTAGAAGAGCGTCTCCCCCACCAGACACAGGCTCCCCGCCGCCCCCCGCTGGGGGCCGCGCGCCGCCGTCTCCTCCAGACGGTGGGCCCCCGTGGCCGACACCGTCACCGTGTGGATCCGCTCCTCCTTGAAGAAGCAGGGGTGCCCCATGTAGCTGGCCGCCCCCGTCCAGGGGCCGTCCGAGCCCACCGAGGCCGTCCAGGAGTCCGTGGCCAGGCCCAGGAACTGGCGGAAGTTCCGCGGGTCCCCCAGGGCCGAGGCCCAGATCTCGTTCACGTTCTCGCCGTCCCGGAGCCCGTAGCGGCAGCCCCAGAGCCGGTTCTGGCACTCGCAGACGTAGTCGAAGTCCGGGATCTTCCGGCTGAGGCGGATCCGCTCCCCCTCCCGGGTCAGGCCCGCCCCGATCAGCCCCGTCAGCACCAGCCAGTCCCGCTCCTCCTGACCGCCGCCCAGGGCCCAGACGATCTTCTCCCCGTCCAGGTCCTCCGGGAAGGCCGTGCCCTCCACCCGGATCCCGTCCAGGGCTTTGAACAGCCGCGGGACGTCCCCCATGCTGCTCAGACGCAGCCTGGTGTACACCGCCGTCTCCTCCGTCCAGCTCATCAGGCTCTCCGACCAGCGCAGCAGACGCCGGCCGCCGCCGCTGCTGTCCAGCCAGAGCTGGCCGTTGACCGGGTCCCCCGGCTCCGCGGCGGAGACCGTGGGCTCCCCCAGCAGCGCCCCCTCCCGGTCGCACAGGGCGTATTCCACCGCCCCCTCGTACAGCAGCTCCGCCTCCAGGGAGCCGAAGCGGCTCAGGTCCGCCGTGTCGATCCACAGCTTGTCCGGGAACACCAGCACCAGCGCCCCCATGCTCACCAGCTGTTTGGGCCCGGAGGCCAGCCCCGTCAGGGCCGTGGGATGGCCGCTGACGCAGAGCGTGCCGTCCTCCACCGTGATCAGGGCGTCCTTGGCCAGGATCCCGCCCGGCTGCGTCAGCCGCCGCACCAGCCCCCGGCGGGGACGGGTGGCCAGCTCCGGCCAGCGCTGCGGGCCCAGGCCCTCCATGTCGTAGAACGCCCCCTCCCCGGGCTCCGGCCGGTGGTCGTAGCCCAGGAAGCGCTCGGTCACCAGCCGCCGCTGGGCCGTGGGGCGCAGTTTCGGGAAATGCATCGCGCGCCTCCTTCCTGTCCGTCCCCCGCGCTCATACGCGCCAGGGGGCGGGCCGGCCCGGGGCCCGGCGGCGGCGCAGGGCGTCCGCCAGGCTCCGCCAGGCCGTCTGCAGCAGCTCCAGAGACTGCTGGTACCTGCCGATCTCCCCGTTGTGCAGGTCGATCTGGCAGAAGAGCCAGGCCTCGTACAGCGCCTCCCCCCAGGGGAAGGGCGCCAGGAGCTCCGTCTCGTCCGCGTAGGGCTCCGGCAGGGCCGCGCCCGGTCCCGCCAGCGCCGCCAGAGGCGCGCCGGCGGGGGCGGGGGAGGGACGGATCCCCACGCCAGTGCTGCGGCACTGGCTCGGGATGACAGCATCTGCGATGCTGCGCGGCGTCGCGCCGCGGGAGGCGGAGGCCGGGGCCGCCTCTGTCATGGCGAGGAGCGCAGCGACGTGGCCATCCGTCTCCCCTTCTGCCGCTGCGGGG
>JAFZOC010000353.1 GCA_017550765.1 Oscillospiraceae bacterium | reverse complement strand
CCTGATATACTGGACCAGCAAAGGAGGCTGCGATGAAGATCCATGCAGCAGTGGTCTGCGGACCTGGCAGGGTCCGCAAACAGAACCAGGACAACTTTTATCTGGACGGCAGCTACCGGGGCTCTGTGGACGACAAGCGGGACCTGGTGGGCGAACTGCGCGATCTGGACCACGGCGTCTTCGCCGTGGCCGACGGGATGGGCGGCGAGACCCATGGCGAGCTCGCCTCCCTGGAGACCGTTCGCTGCCTCCGCGCCGCTTGCTCCGCAGGCATGCCCGATATGGAGCAGACGATCCAGGAGGCGAACACGCGCGTTTGCGAGCTCATCCGCAGCTATGGCGGCGCCCGCATCGGCACCACCTTCGTGGGCGTCTGCCTCTCCCCGGGGCGCGCCGTCCTCACGAACATCGGCGACAGCCGCGCCTACCGCTGGCGCGCCGGTGAGTTCACCCAGCTGAGCGTGGACCACACCGTGATCCGCCAGCTGCTGGAGCAGCGGATCATCACCCCCGAGCAGGCCAAGACCCACCCGGCCCGGCACAAGATCACCCAGCACATCGGGATCTTTCCCGATGAGATCGTGATCGAGCCCTACACCATGGTCGAAGCCCCCCAGGCCGGCGATCTCTATCTGCTCTGCAGCGACGGTCTCACCGATATGGTCGCAGATCTTCGCATCGCGGAGATCCTGGGCGCCCAGGGGAGCTGCCGCCGCAAGGCGGAGTCTCTGTTCAAGACCGCGCTCTGGAACGGCGGACGTGACAACTGCACGGTCATGGTCGTGGAGGTGGCGGAGGCATGAACGGGAACTTCCAGGAAGGCGATATCGTCCTTGGCGAATGGAAGCTCGCGAAGCTCCTTGGCCAGGGCAGCTACGGCAAAGTCTTCGCCGGCGAGCGCGAGGATTTCGGCGTGATCTATCGCGCCGCTATCAAGATCATCACCATCCCCCAGAGCCAGACCGAGATCCAGAGCGTGCGCTCCGAGGGTCTGGACGAGGCCTCCGTGACCGCCTATTTCCGCAGCATGGTAGAGGAGATGGTCCAGGAGTTCGGCATCATGTCCAAGCTCAAGGGCAACTCCAACATCGTCAGTTATGAGGATCACCGGGTCATCCCCCACGAGGGCGAGATCGGCTGGGACATCATCATCCGCATGGAACAGCTGACGCCCATGCTCGACTATATGGGCAAGCGCGTCATGGAGCCCGCGGAGGTGGCGAAGGTCGGCATCGACATGTGCCGCGCTCTTGAGCTCTGCGTCCGCAACGACATAATCCATCGGGACATCAAGCCCGAGAACATGTTCGTCAACGACCTGGGCGACTACAAGCTGGGCGACTTCGGCATCGCCCGCACCATCGAGCGCAACACCGGCGCCATGTCGAAAAAGGGCACCTATACCTACATGGCCCCCGAGATCTACAAGGAAGAGCCCTACGACGCGCGGGTGGATATCTACTCCCTGGGCATCGTGCTCTACCGGCTCCTGAACAACAACCGGCCGCCCTTCCTGCCATTGACCGGCCCCATGACCCACAGCCAGCGGGAGCAGGCGCTCCTGCGCCGGATCTCCGGCGCTCCCCTGCCGCCGCCCAGCACGCCCTGCGGGGCCCTGGCCGACATCGTGCTCAAAGCTTGCGCCTACAAGCCCGACGACCGCTGGAGCGATCCCACCCAGATGCGCGAGGCCCTGGAGCGCTATGTCCTCCTCCCGGAAGACAAGGCCGCGGAAGACGAGGAGGAAGAAGAGGAAGGCACGGTCCGCGCTTCGGCCGCAGACCTCTCCGCCTACCTGAAGCAGGAAGACGAGGGCACCGTCAGCGCCGTGAGCTATGCGCCCCGTCCCTCCCCGAAGCCCGCACAGCAGACGGGATATCAGGTACCGCGGCCAGCCGCTCCGACGCCTGCCCCGGCTGCTCCGACGCCTGCCCCGGCAGTGACGCCAGCTCCTGCACCGGCAGCCGCCCCAGCGACAAGACCTGCCGCGACGCCCGCCGCTCCTCCGGAGCCGGCGCCCGCAGCCCCCGCAGCGGACCTCCCCTTCTTCGCGTCGCCCTCTTTCTCGCGGCCGACCGCTCCCGCTCCCGCGGCAAAGCCTGTCGAGACGCCTGCGGCTCCTGCGCCTGCGCCCAGCGCCGCACCTGCTGCAGCATCCGTCACGCCCACGCCGGCAGCACCTGCTCCAGCGCCTGTCCAAAAGACACCAGGCCCCGCGGCTCCCACGATCTCTCCGGTCGCTCCCGCCGCTCCCGCGATCTCCAAGACGCCGGAGCCCGTCATAGTACCTGCGCCGAAAGAAGAAGCGCCGGTCCGCACAGAGCCGAAAAAAGAAGCGCCCGGTCGCACGGTCGTGCGTAAAAAGAAGACCGGCCTCGTCGTCGGTCTCGTCATCGGCCTGATCGTGGTCGCCGCCCTCGCGTTCCTGTACTTCAGCGGCATGTTATCTCAGTTGATGCCGGAGCCCACGCCCGTCCCGACCGTCGCCGCGAGCACGCCGGCGCCTACGCCCAGTCCCACGCCCCAGGTGGACTACAACGACAGCAACTGGGACGACTCCCCCATCTACGGCAGCGGCTGATCGACCGTATGCCCCAGACGGAGGTCCTGAAGGACAGGGGATACGAGATCCTCTACATGACCGACGACATCGACGAGTTCGCGATTCAGATGCTTGGATCCTTTGAGGAGAAGACCTTGTTGGACGTGTTCGCAACGAGATTCGCGGCCAGCGAGATCGCGAGGAGCAAAAAGGGTGAGACCTGTTCCATG
>JAFZOC010000032.1 GCA_017550765.1 Oscillospiraceae bacterium | reverse complement strand
GTCCGCCACCGTCACCTTCCCGTCGCCGTTCACGTCGCCGGGCATGCGCCAGTGGGCGTACACCGTAGCGTCCGCGTCAAAGGTGGTCTCCGCCGTGACAGGCGTGGCCTGGCCGACGTCGAACTGCGTCGCCGCAGGCTCCAGATACCAGCCCAGGAAGCCCCAGCCGCCGCTGCGGGTGGGCGTGGGCAGCTCCCCGAGCAGCGACCCGATGGGCGCGCCGGACACGATCTCCAAGCTGGCGGGGCTGACCGTGCCGCCGCAGGCGTCGAAGCTCAAGGTGACGGCCGCAGAAGGCGACTCGATGACCACATGGGACGCGTTCGTGGACATATCGGGCTCCGTGATCGTCCAGTAGTATGTGCTGCCGTCGTACAGTTGGACGCACACGCCGCCGGCCGGTGTGGTGATCTCGCAGTCCACCGGGTAGGAGATCTGGTCCAGGGCGTAGACGGCCCGGCCGGTGGTGGCGGTGATGTCCCAGCGCCCGTGCTCCAGCGTGATAAAGTCGCCCGCGCTGACCGCGCATGTCCCGTCGGTCTTCAGCAGCGCGCTGCCGTAGATGCGGATGTAGCCGCTCTGGGCGTAGAGACAGCAGGCGTCATGGGGGTCGATGACGATGATCACCCCCGGATCCGTATCCGGATCGGGGATCACGTAGTCGCCGAGATAGGAGTTGTCGATGTTCACATCGCCGGTGATATCGATCCAGCCGGCCGTCACCACGTTTTCGGTGGTCAAGGTGACGATGTCCAGATCGCCGAACACGATCAGCGTACCGCAGTAGATCGTGGTTGAAGTGCAGGCCACGTCGCCGGCATAGGTCAGATCCGCGCCGCCCTGCAGCTGGAGCTGGCCGAAGCAGGAGAGGGCGTTGCCGCCGAAGGTACCGGCAAGGCCGCAGCGGAGCGTGAGATCGGCGTCGCAGAAGACCAGGCTGCCGAAGGCGTTGTTCAGCGTCAGCGTACCGGGGGCTTCGATCGTCAGACTGCCGTTGGACTGGATCTCGCAGAACTCGCCGCCCGGGATGTCGGGCGTATCGGTGGTGAAGGTCAGGGTGCGCGTGTCGGTATCGTAGCTGGCCGTGCCGTCGCCCAGAGGATCGGCGCAGTTCAGGTCGGTCACCGGCACGTCGCCCAGTCTGATATACACCGGGGCGAGCACCACATGGGGCGCGACGTTCCCGTCCGTATCCACGATGCTATAGTAGACGTCCGCTCCGGTATCCGGAACAGCGTCGTCGGGGACGGCCACCCCGTCCACCACCCGCGTGACACGGCCGCCGACCGGCTCGGCAACGGCGCACAGGGAGAGGTCGATCCCTCCGGCGCGGATGGCCGCCACGCCGGCGGTGATGTCCCAGCAGCCCGACAAGGGCCTCAACGTGCCGGTGAGGGTGAGCAGGCCGTATGTGGCCGGGGTCGTCACGGTGAGATCCCCGCCGACGCTGATCGAGCCGCTGAGGGCGACGATGCCTGGCATGTCGGAGCTGGGATCCGTGACGCGGATCTGCGCGTTTTGGCTGATATAGACTTTCCCGCTGTTGGAGCAGACGCCTGCGTCACCCATGCTGATGCCGCCCGTTCCTCTGGGCGTGCCGGCCATGGTCACATCCACGTCGCCGTAGAGATAGATATCCCCGTAGGCCCAGACGGCGTCCCACTTGGTGTTGGCGGTCAGATCGCCGTTGACGGTGAGGCCCCCGCTGCCCGTGCCGGGGACGACGAGGATGCCGAAGCCGTCGGGACTGTTCAGCGTCAGGCCGTTGGGCGCTTCGATCCGCAGATAGCCCATGGCGTAGATCAGCGCGTCCTCATGGACGCCCGTGATGGCGGGGGCGTTGGCGGTGAAGGTCAGGGTATCCTCGTTGGGGTCGTAGCTCACAGTGCCGTCGCCCAGGACGTCGCGCATGTTCAGCCCGGTCACCCGGGTCTCGCCCAGCCAGACGTCGAACTCGGGGGCCGGCTCGATCAGCAGATAGCGATACGGAGAGCTGACGGTATTGCCGGCCAGGAACTCTTCCACCGTGAGGTAGCTGGCGTTCGTCCCGGCGGCGTTCCTCCCGGCCCTGAGCATATGGCTCTCCCCCACGGCAAGGCCGCCGTCGGAGAGCAGCGAATAGGGAGTCGCCCGTCGAGAGAAGTCTTCCGCCGAGCACCGTGAGGCTCTCGGTTTTCAGGCCTCCGACCCAATAATTGTTCCCGCTGATCCCTTTTACGGCGGAGAGAGCCAGGGACCCGCCATCCATCAGCAGCGAGCCGCAGCGCAGCGCATGGCCGCCGTCGGACTTGGTACTGATGTTCAGGGCGATGCTCAGGCTGCCGTCGCCCGTAACGGTGAGCGAATGGCCGTCGGCGTCGAAGACGTAGTACCCGGTGCTCTGCACCGTCGCCGTATCCGTCAGGGTGCTGGATCCCACCAGCTCCAGCGTCAGGTCGATCCTTGAATAGATCAGGGCGTTGCTATGCCGTCCCGTCACGCCGGTGAGGCTGTTCAGCGTCAGGGTGCCGGTCGCAGGATCGAAGCTGGCCGTGCCGTCGCTCAGGATGTCATGCCTGTTCGCGTTGGACACCCGGGTCTCGCCCAGCCAGAGATCGTACTCCACGAGCGGCTCGATGCGCACGGTCCTGGCTCCGGTCTCGCCGTCCGGCTCCAGGACGGTGCCGCCCTGCCAGCCGACGCCCACCGTGCCGCCGACGGGCATCACGATCGCAACGCCCGAGAGCTGGAGCGTCCCCTGGCCCAGGTCGATCGCGCCGTAATAGTCCGAAACGGCGGAGCCCCTGGCGGTCAGCGTGCTGTCGACGATCGTCAGATCCGCTTCCGCGTAGACGGCGTTGTACGCGGCCGACTCCAGATCGACGACGGAGCCGCCGGTGATGGAGAGCCCCTGACGGGCGTGGATGGCCGCGTTCTGATACGCGGTGGTCTTCGCCGTCACCGTGCTGCCGCCCTCGATGACGACCACGCGGCCGTTGATGGCTTCGCCGGAGTAGGTGGAGAGGCTGGGATGGGTGGTCGCCGTGAGGGTGGAACCGTTGGTGGCGGTGAGCGTGCCGTAGAAGGCGTCGACACAGATGCCGACGGTGGAGATGGTAAAGCTGCCGTCCAGCGTCAGATCGCCGTCGGCTACGATGCCGGCGCAGAGATCCGTGCTGTTTTCGATCGCGGCGCTGCCCCTGACGGTCAGATCGCCCTTCGACTTGATGATGTAGCCATGGTCGCCGCTGGCCTGGCTGAGGACCGCGCCGGTCAGGGTCAGGGTCCTGGTCTGGGGATCGTAGCTGGCCGTGCCGTCGCCCAGGATGTCGGCGGCATTGTCGCTGGTCACGCGGGTCTCGCCGATCCAGACGTCGTAGACGATGATGTACTTCTCCCACATGGCGTCGAGGATCAGGTCCTCCGTCACGGAGGCGCTGAAGTCATAGAGCTCCGTGCACGCCGCGTCGCTGTACCAGCCGCCGAAGACCCAGCCCGACTCGGCGAGGTCGTCCGGCCGGGTCGCGGTCTGGCCGGGGCGCAGGGCCTGGTACGGGGGCGCCTCGCCGTGGCCGTTGGCGTCGAAGTCTATGATCAGATACTTGCCGATGAGAGCGTCCAGCGCAGGGCTCAGGTCGGACCCGCAGAGGGTGCCGTAGCTGTCATAGGCGAAATAGCGGGGCTGGGCGATGCGGCCGTAGTCCGCGGTGACGCCGCCGTTGAAGCGGGACACCGCGGCGGAGGTCGCATGGACCTCCAGGAAGGAACTGCTGACGTTGAGGGTCTGGATGCTGTTGGCCGCGCCGGACACGCCGCAGGCCACGCCCTCCACCAGCACGTCCGCGTCCCGGAAGGTCAGGCTGCCGCCGTCATTGCTGACGAAGACGCCGCAGCTCTCGGTCCTGCCGTTGCCGTGGATGGTCAGCTTGCCCGGGCCGACGATCGTCAGATCCCGTCGCTGTCGATCACGCGGGAGTATGTGGCGCTGGTGAAGGTCAGGGCAGCGTCGTTGGGGACCGCGATGGCGAGCCCGTCGATATGGTTCTCGATCATGGAGCTGGAGCCTGCGTAGCTGGCGCTCCCGTGGATGGTCAGGGTGTTGCTGTCCGCGTCGTAGGAGAAGACGCCGTCGCCCAGGATGTCCGCGCTGTTCCTGCTGAAGACCTGCTGCCCGCAGACGTACAGGTCGTACTCAAAGTCGCCGATCTCCACGAAGGTAGCGGCGCTGCCGTCAGCCTCCACCACGGAGCCGTTGACGATCTGATAGCCCTCGGGCCGGACCACGGTGCAGCCCGTGAAGTCGATGCTGCCGAAGCCGGAGATGGCCCGGACATCCGCATCCAGGTAGCCGCTGCTGTCGATCACGTGCAGGGCGCCGGTCCCGTTGCCGCGCAGGCAGTAGGTCATGCCCAGGAAGGACAGCGAGGCCCCGTCCAAGGTCAGGCTCGCCGTGCCGTCCAGGTAGACGCCGCTGCTGCTGCGGCCGCTGATGCCCTGGAGATAGAACTCGCAGTCGCCGGTGATGGTGATGTCCGCGGTGCTGTAGATGAACCTGAAGAAGGTACTGTTGTTGTCGGTCAGGAAGCTGGGGCCGTGGCCCTGGGCGTCCGGCACCGCCACGATGGTCAGGTCCGGGATCGCGTTGTCGATCAGGATCTCGGCGGTGGCGGTGTAGGTGGTGTTATAGCTGTCGTGGATGGTCAGGACATTGGCGTCCGGGTCGTAGGCGAAGACGCCGTTGCCCAGTACGTCCGCGCAGTTGCTGGGCCTGACGGTCACGCCGTCGATCTTCAGATCGTAGATCGCCGGCTGGATCCAGATATTTGTGGGCGTCTCGCCCACGATCTCGCCGCCGGAGACGTAGTTGTCGCCCAAGATCTCCGCGTCGATCGGGGTGATGCCGCCGTCAAAGCCGGAGAAGGACTTGCCGCCGTCGTTGATGATGATGACCAGGGCGGAGCTGTCGATCACCAGCCTGGAGCCGCCGGCGCCCGCGCCCATGAAGCCGTAGTCGGCCTTGCCGCCGTCGTTCAGGGCGGCCACGGCGGCGTGATCCACGGTCAGCGTCACGCCCGCGCCCACGCCCACCGCCTTGGCGTCCACGGTCTGCAGGCGCAGGTGGCCTTCGCCAGTGATGGTGGTGTCCGCATCCAGGGCCAGCAGATCGCAGGCGCCGGAGAGGGTGAGATCCGCAGGCACACTGATCGTGAGGCCCGCCGCGCCGCTGTTGCGGATCGTGGGCTGGCCGCTGGTGTTGGCGTAGCTGCCGCTGACGGTGAGGGTGTTGGAAGCGGCGTCATAGGCGAAGACCCCGTCGCCCAGCACGTCGGCCGCGTTGGGCCCCGTCACGGCCACGCCGTCGATGGCGAGGCCGTAGTCCCCCCGGGCGGCCCAGGTGATGCTGCCGCCGTAGTCCTGGAGCATGTCCAAGGTCCAGGTGGCGTTATCCCCGGGATACCTGGCCTCAGCGGTGACGTCGGTGAAGCAGGTCGCGGAGAAGCTGGGGGCGTCTCCGAGGAACACGATCTCCGTCAAGCCCGTGCAGCCTTTGAAGGCAGTGCCCATGATCGAGAGCTGATCGACCACATCCGGGATGGTCAGACTGGTCAGCGAGGTGCAGTTGAGGAAGGCGGAAATGCCGATGGTCGTGAGCCGATCCCCCAGGAGCCGGACCGTCGCCAAGTTCGAGCAGCCGCTGAAAGCCTTGTCCGAGATCCGCGTCACACCGGCGGGGATCTGAACGCCGCTCAGCGACGAGCACGACTGGAACGCGGATGCGCCGATGCTGGTCAGCGCGTCGGGCAGCGCCACCGTCACAAGACCGCTGCATCTGGTGAACGCCGACGCCTCGATCGTCTTGATGCCGGAGGGGAGCGCGATCGCGGTCAGGCCGGTACAGTTCTCGAAAATATTGCTGGCCAGCGAGGTCATCCCTTCGGAGAGCTGAACGGAGCTCAGCGCCTTGCATCCGGTGAACGCGCCGCTGCCAAGACTGGTGACGCTGTTCGGGAGCGAGATCGCCTGCAGCGTCGTGCATCCGTAGAACGCCTTTTGCCCGGCGCTCTTCAGCCCGGCGGGCAGGGAGACGGACGTCAGCTTCGTGCAGGAATGGAACGCGTACTGGCTGATCGTCGTCACGCCCTGCTCGACCACAAGGCTCTTGATCGAGCTCTTGTAGCTGTTCCAGGGCATGCCCGTGGTGCTGGTAAAGGTGGTCATCGCCCCGGTGCCGGAGATGGTGAGGGTGCC
>JAFZOC010000352.1 GCA_017550765.1 Oscillospiraceae bacterium | reverse complement strand
GGTGCTCTCCTCGTTGAAGGCCACGAAGTGCAGATTGGTGGTGGGGTAGGTGTGGAACTCGTTGGAGCTGGCGTAGCCCAGGTTCGTGTAGCTGGAGGGGTCGTTGATGACCACGTCGATGTAGCCGTCCTCGAAGGCGCTGATGATGGCGTCGGCGCTGGTGTACTCCTTCAGATAGACCGTGTCCACGGGCAGATCCTCGTAGCCGGGGTAGTACTCGTTGGCGATCAGCGCGTCGCCCTCTTCATTATAACAGTAGGGCCCGCTGCCGATGGGCGTGTTGCCGGCGGCGCTGGTGTTGCCGTAGCTGCCGATCTTGATCACCGGCAGGTCCAGCAGCTTGATGAACTGCTTGTCGCCGATGCCCAGCGTCACATAGACCACGCCCTCGCCGGGAGAGGCGCCCTGATAGCTGGCGAAGCGGCCGTGATAGCGGTCGGAGTTGATGGCGAAGCCCAGAGAATAGCTCACGTCCCGGGGCATGACCTCGGTGCCGTCGGAGAAATAGTGCCCCGGCTCGATGGTCAGCTCCCAGTTCTTGCCCGTCTCGTCGCACTTCCACTCGCTGACGATCCCCGCGCCGCGGATGACCTCGAAATCGGTGCCCAGCTCGATCATGTTCTCATAGACCAGGTCGCAGATCAGCTGGTTGGCGTGGTTGGTGGCGATGAAGGGGTTCTTGCTGTATCGGGCGTTGCTGTTGACGGAAAAGACGCTGTCCATGGCCGGCGCGCGCTGGACGTCCCGTCCGGCGCTGGACTCCTGGATCATCTGGTTCGGGTCTTCCAACCCCCTGCCGCAGGCGCCGCAGCACAGCAGCATCCCCAGGGCCATCAGCAGCGCGATCGCTTTTTTCATCCTATCTCTCATCGTTCATCGCTCCAGTACGATACAGGCAGCCTGGCTGCCCCGGATCCCTTTGGTATAGCGGTGGGACCAGTATTTCTCGTGGCTGCACATGGTGCATTCCTCCGAGAGGTCGATGTGCTCTTCCCGCAGGCCCAGCTGCAGGAGCCTCCGGGCGTTGGCCCCGCGCAGGTCCACCAGGGCCTTGCCGTCGGGGCGGGGGATGAAGAGGCCCTCCGTATCCCCGCCCAGCCAGGCTCTGACCGCCTGGGGCACGTCGTCGTGGGTCTCGAAGCAGCAGCGCCCGATCGCGGGGCCCAGGGCGGCGCGGATCTCCTCCCGCCGGGCGCCCAGGCGCTCCATCTGCCCGACCGCCACCCCCAGGATGTCCTGGACGGAGCTGCGCCAGCCGCAGTGGACCGCGGCGACGACGCCCGCCACGGGATCCTGCAGCAGGGCGGGGATGCAGTCGGCGGTGAAGCAGAAGAGGGGCAGGCCCCGCTCCGCCGTCACCAGGCCGTCCGCCTCATAGGGCACGTCGCTGAGCGCCGGGTGGCGGTCCGCCCTCGTGACGATGCGCACCACGTTCCCGTGGACCTGCTTGGTCACGGCGCAGTCGTCGATCCCCGCGCCCATGAGGGCGGTGACGCGGCGATAGTTCTCCCGCACGGCCTCGGGCTCGTCGCCCCGGCTGGTGCTCAGATCCAGGCTGGCGAAGGGGCCCTTGCTCACGCCGCCGAAGCGGGTGGTGAAGGCGTGCCGCGCCGGGAGCACGGTGGAGCGCATATAGATCAGTCCGTTCTCATTCTCTTCGATGAACATATGTCCTTAGCAGCCCTATCTCGGGCCGTCCTCACAGCACAGTTTCACATATCCGTAGGTGGCCGCGTCGTCCGCGGAGCCCGGATGCTCTTCCACCTCGACCGAATAGTCCTTCTTGTCGAAGCTGTCCCAAAAGCTCTCGCAGCTGCCGGAGATCACATGGATGCCCGCGCTGCCGCAGGCGCGGATCAGATCCGGCCGCTCCTCGGCGAAGCGCTCCGCCTCGCCGTGCTCTCCGACGATCAGGTAGCTGGGATACCTGTGGAGCCAGTCGTATCTTTTCTCGTCCGGCCGGTCCCGCAGGAACTCTTCCACGGCGGGAGCGATATCCAGGCCCTTCCGCAGCCGGTAGACCTTCCACATCCGCCATCCGCTGAGGCCGTCATAATAGTCCAGATCCAGCTCGTCGCGGAAGTCGGTCTCCAGGAAAGCCGTCAGCTCGCCGCGCTCTCGGAGGAGCTCCTCCGCGGCCCGGCCCAGCAGCTCGTCCAGTTCCGGCCCCGGGCTGTCGTCGCCGCGCCGGCGCATGTAGACCAGGCCCATCGCATCGTTCTCGACGTGGATCTCGATCTGCAGGCCCGGCTCCCCGATCTCCGCCCGGATGACGACGACGTCCCGCAGCGCGTCGCGGGAGGCGTCGAAGCCTTCCAGCGGCACCCGCTCTCTGTCCCCGCGCCAGCCGCGGTCCAGCTCCAGCTCCCGGACGTCACAGCCGGAGCGGCCGACGATCTCCACCATGTCCCGGATGCTCAGGGCCTTCGGCCGGTGATAGATCTTCGCCACGCGCTCCCGGCCCTGGCGCGGGTCCGAGCCGATATAGGACGTCGTGTGATGGAACATGCCTCCGTCTCCTCGCTCTTTGTCGCGCCGGGCGCTCACTCGTTCCGGCCGCAGCACTCTTTGTATTTCAGTCTCCTGCTGCCGTCGGCCTTCATCTTGCCGCAGGGGCAGGGGTCGTTGCGGCCGGGCTTGGGGGCCTTCTTCACCGGCTTTTTCTTCACCGGCTCCCCTCCCACGTTGGCGGCGGCGTTCTTGGCCACGGCCTTGCGCTCGATCTGCTGCTCCCGCCGGATCTGGACGATGAAGAGGCGCCGCACGGTCTCCTCCCGGATCCCGGCCACCATGGCCTCGAACATGTCGAAGCCCTCCTGCTTATAGGCGTCGATGGGCTTGGTGGCGCCGTAGCCTCTGAGGCCGATGCCCCGTTTGAGCTCGCTCATAGCGTCGATGTGGTCCATCCAGTACTCGTCCACCACCCGCAGCATGATGACCCGCTCCAGTTCCCGCATCAGCGGCGCGCCGTTGGCGCCGGGGCCGAAGGCCTCCTCCCGAAGGGCGTAGACCTTCTCCGCCTGGGCGGTGACCGCCGCCACCAGCTTCTCCGGGCCGCTGCGGCCGGAGTACTCCTCGGCGCGGAAATAGCCCTTGGGCACGAAGAGCTTCGTCAGAGGCCCCAGCACCTCGTCCAGCTGTTCCTGGGACTCGATGCCGGCGCCGCCCAGGCCGCCCAGCACGGTGCTGTGGACGAACTCCCGGATCATGCTCATGATCTGCGCCCGCAGATCCTCCCCGTCCAGGACCTTGCTGCGCTCGCCGTAGATGATCTCGCGCTGCTTGTTCATGACGTCGTCGTATTCCAGCACGCTCTTGCGGGTCTGGAAGTTGCGGCTCTCCACGGTCTTCTGGGCCTGCTCGATGGAGTTGGAGAGGAGCTTGGCGTCCAAGGGGGTGTCGTCGTCCAGCTTCAGGGTCTCCATCATGCCCATGATCCGCTCCGAGCCGAACAGGCGCATGATGTCGTCGGTCATGGCCAGGTAGAAGCGGCTCTCGCCCGGGTCGCCCTGGCGGCCGGCGCGGCCGCGGAGCTGGTTGTCGATGCGGCGGGACTCATGGCGCTCGGTGCCCAGGATGAAGAGGCCGCCGGCGGCGCGGACCTGCTCCGCCTCGGCGCTGGTCACCTTCTTGTGCTCGGCCAGCTTCTCCGCGAAGAGGGCGCGGGCGGCCAGGATCTCCTCGTCCGCGGTCTCGGCGTAGCCGGTGGCCTCAGCGATGATCTCGTCGCTGTAGCCGGCCTTGCGCAGGTCCTGGCGGGCCAGGAACTCCGCGTTGCCGCCCAGCATGATATCGGTGCCGCGGCCGGCCATGTTGGTGGCGATGGTGACGGCGCCCAGCTTGCCGGCCTGGGCGACGATCTCCGCCTCCTTCTCATGGTACTTGGCGTTCAGCACCGTATGGGGGATGCCCCTGGCTTTCAGGAGCTTGGAGAGGTATTCGCTCTTCTCGATGGACACCGTGCCCACCAGCACGGGCTGTCCCTTGGCGTGACAGGCCACGATCTGCTCGATGATGGCCCGGTTCTTGCCGGTCTCGTTCTTGTAGACCACGTCCGGATCGTCGATGCGGATGACGGGCTTGTTGGTGGGGATCTCGATGATGTCCAGACCGTAGATGGAGACGAATTCCTCCTGCTCGGTGACGGCGGTGCCCGTCATGCCCGAGAGCTTC
>JAFZOC010000351.1 GCA_017550765.1 Oscillospiraceae bacterium | reverse complement strand
GCATGGGATCGTGGAGGTCTTCCGGCCCTGCGTCCAAAAGAGCGTGAGCCGCTTCAGCGCTCCGTGCGCCTCGGAGCGCGAGCACAGCAGAGAGGAGCGGTCCGTAGCCCGCCCGTCTCAGCTCGTCCGGGTAGTCCGGACGGCTATATGGTATCTTCCACTCCCGCACAACGATACATTCCTTTTTTCTATTTCTTATTATATCATTCTATCAGATCTGGCAGATGAATGCAAGTGCGGAAGGGGATCTTTTTCCGTTTTAGAGAGAAGAGGTCGCTTTCTGATGGGGACGTGCGATCTATTTGCCGTAGTCTTCCAGGCGCTCGATGTTCCCGCAGATCCGCGGAGCGTTCTCGACAGAGCGCAGCGCATCAGTGGGGGAGACGCAGAGCGCGAAGAAGGAGAAGCAGCTGCGGCCGAGGAAGCCCTCGTCTGCGGCGCGCTCCAGCAGAGCCGTCAGCGGCCTGTAATAGCCCTTCGTATCCAGCAGCGCCATGGGCTTCGTATGCCGCCCCAGCTGCTTGAGGGTCAGGGTCTCGAAGAACTCCTCGAAGGTGCCGATGCCGCCGGGCAGGGCGATGAAGGCGTCGCTGTTCTCTGCCATGGCGGTCTTGCGCTCCGCCATAGTCTCGGTGAAGAGGAAACGGGTACAGCGTTCGAACAGGATCCCCGGCTCATCGAAGAAACGGGGCGCGATGCCCAAGATCTCGCCGCCCCGGGAGGCGCAGCCCTCCGCGCAGGCGCCCATCAGGCCCCGCGCGCCGCCGCCGAAGACCAGACTGTGCCCGGCCTCGGCGATGCAGACGCCGAGTTCCCGAGCTGCTTCAAAATAGGCGGCATCCAGCTCCCGTGCGGACGCCCCGTAGACGCAGATCTTCATGTCTAGCTCCTTTCGCCCCGTATCTTGAGGAACGCTTTTTGCGGCAGTATACCACATCTGCCCGGGCAACACAAGCATGATGCGACGGACAAAAGGGTGGCTGACGATCATGCAGTACCTGCAAAAGAAAAAGGCCCATCGCGATCTGCAATGGGCCTTTTTTGCTGGTCCACCGGGGCGATCCAGGTCTTGAACGGCTATCAAGATCCACATGGGGCATGCGCGAGAGGGGAGGCCATGCCCCTCTCGCAAAAGGAATAAGAAGCGGATCAAGTGTCCGCAACAAAGGCTCGGGCACCAGAGAATGCGCCCCATATAGATATCTTCATCCAGAGAGACCAACAAAAAACAGATCGGGGCCCGGCGATGCGGGTCCGATCCGGAAAGAAAGATGGAGCCTGCGGATGTGGAGCTCTCCCGGCTCTTACGAGACCGGGAAAGCGGCACGGAGCGGGCTCCTTCTGACTTGTGAAAGACCGCGTAAAAGGACACCAGACCATAGAAAGACCGCATAAAAGACATTCCTGTGACCGCCTCGGCAAACCGGAAAACCTCATCTTGATAGGTCGATCCAGTATCGCTCCAGCCAGCAGTAATCCTCCGGATCAAATACGGTGGATTCGAAAACGCCTCCGTTATGCAGGACCGTTCGCCTGCTTCCTTCATTTCCCTGCACACAGGTCATGAGCACTCTGCCAATGCCGAGTTTTGCGCACTCCGACAGGACGAGTTTAAGCATTTGCGTCGCGTATCCTT
>JAFZOC010000350.1 GCA_017550765.1 Oscillospiraceae bacterium | reverse complement strand
GACCGCTATCTGGTCATGTTCGAGAAGCGGGACCTGGACAAGATGCGGGAGGAGAAGTTCCGCATCATCGAAGAGATCCATCAGGTGGAGAGCATGAACGGCGTCACCGCCACCATCAGCGTGGGCTTCGGCGAAGATGCCACGAGCCTGGGCGAGGGCCTGCAGTTCGCGGATATGGGCGTGGAGCTGGCGCTGACCCGCGGCGGCGACCAGGCCGTGATCAAGAACAGACTGAGCTTCGAGTTCTTCGGCGGCCGCGGGATCGAAGTGGAGAAGCGCACGAAGGTGAAGTCCCGCGTGATGGCCAACACCCTGGCCGAGCTGATCCGGGACTCCTCCCGGATCCTGGTCATGGGCCACCGCTTCGCGGATCTGGACGCCCTGGGCGCCGCTGTGGGCGTCTGCTGTCTGGCCCGCAACTGCGGCGTGAAGGCCAACATCGTCATCGACCTGGAGCACAACGCCTCCAAAGCGCTGATCGAGCGGCTGAAGGCCGACAAGGCATACAAGGACATCTTCCTCAGCGTCCAGGACGCTCTCCTGGCCGCCGACGGCAGGACGCTGCTGGTGGTCGTGGACACCAACCGGCCCGAGCAGGTCGAAGATCCCGACCTGCTGTCCGCCTGCAACCGGGTGGCGGTCATCGACCACCATCGGGTCGCGGCGACCTATATCCAGAACGCCGTCCTGGGCTTCATCGAGCCCTCGGCTTCCTCCGCCTGCGAACTTCTGACGGAGATCCTGCAGGAGGTCACGGACCAGTCCCAGATCTACCGCTGCGAGGCGGAGGCCATGCTGGCCGGCATCGTGCTGGACACCAAGAGCTTCGCCCTGCGGACCGGCGACAGGACCTTCGACGCCGCGGCCTGGCTGCGCCGCGCCGGCGCGGACACCGTCGAAGTGAAGAAGCTCTTCCGCTCCGATATGGACGACACCATCGCCAGGTATACGATCCTCCGCTGCGCCCAGCTCCACCGCAACGTGGCCATCGCCGCGCCGGAGGAGCCTCAGAAGCGGGTGGTGGCCGCCCAGGCGGCCGACGAGTTGCTGAACATCTCCGGCGTGGACGCCTCCATCGTGGTGGCGCCCGACGGGAAGGGGAAGGTCTTCGCCTCGGCCCGCTCCATCGGGGAGCTGAACGTGCAGATCCTGATGGAGAAGCTGGGCGGCGGCGGGAACCGCAGCGCGGCGGCGGTCCAGTTCAGCGACATCAGCCTCCAGGAGGCGGTGGAGCGGATCCGCGCCGCGATCGACGAATACCTCGGATGAACGCGCCGCCCGTCTCCGTGCGCGACGTAGTCCGCCGGGAGCGGGACGCCATCGGTGACGCAGGACGTGACGATCCCCGTGAAGATGGGGGATAATAAGGAAGGAGAGACAAAGATGAAAGTCATTTTTCTCACGGACGTCAGAGGACAGGGCAAGAAGGGCGAGATGAAAGAGGTCTCCGTCGGCTATGCCCGGAACTATCTGATCCCCCGGGGCCTTGCCGCCGAGGCGACGACGGACGCCCTCAACGCGCTGAAGATCAAGGAGAAGGCCAAAGCGGCCCAGGCCGCCAGGGAGAAGGCCGAGGCAGAGGCCAACGCCAAGAAGCTGGAGGGCGTGCAGGTGATCGTGCGCGCCAAGGCCGGCAGCGCCGGCAAGCTCTTCGGCGCCGTCACCTCCGAGGCCATCAGCAAAGCGCTGAAGGAACAGTTCGACATCGACATCGAGAAGAACAAGATCGTCCAGTCCGAGCCCATCAAGACCTTCGGCACCTACACCGTGAAGGCGAAGCTGGGCTATGAGATCAGCGGCACGATCAGCGTCTTGGTGATCGAGGACAAATAGAGCGGGAGCGTCCCGCAGCTCGGCCGACGCGCAGACAGCCGCCGGCTCGCCGGCTGGAGCCTCGGCTCGACCGGGGCATAGGACTTGGAGAGGAACAGATCATGGACGAACTATTGGGCAAAAAGATACCGTGGTCCGCGCAGGCGGAGCAGGCGGTGGTCGGCTCCATGCTCATCGACCCTGCCTGCATCCCGGAGGTGCTGGAGAAGCTGAAGGCGGATGAGTTCTACTCGAGGCGCGACAGGAGCATCTTCGAGACCATCTACGCCATGTTCGCCTACGGGCAGACCATCGACCCGGTCACGGTCCTGGACCGGATGAAGGTCCGCGGCAGCTATGAGGATGGAATCGAGAACTACATGGCCGAGACCATGCAGATGACCCCCACCGCGGCGAACGTCCTGAAGTACGCCGCGATCGTCCGGGACCGCGCCCTTCTGCGCCGCCTGGGCGAGGCCGCCGATGAGATCAACGCCATGGTCAACGAGGGGATCGGCGAGGCGGACGCCGTGCTGGAGGCCGCGGAGCGCAAGATCTACGCCCTGCGCCAGGGACGCAACGTGGGCGGACTGCTGCCTATCGCGGGCATCGTGCAGAACGTGTTCGACAATATGTCCGCAGCGGCCGCTTCGGGGAGCCAGATCCCCGGCGTGCCGACCGGCCTGGCGGATCTGGACCAGATGATCCTGGGTCTGAACAAGTCCGAGCTCATCCTGATCGCCGGCCGTCCCGGCATGGGCAAGACCAGCATCGCGCTGAACATCGCCCTCCATGCGGCGATCAAGGAGAAGAAGACCATCGCCATCTTTTCCCTGGAAATGTCCCGGGAGCAGCTGGTCACGCGTCTGCTCTCCGACTTTGCCCGGGTCCCGTCCAAAAATCTGATGACGGGCCAGCTCAGCGTCCAGCAGTGGCGGAGCATCACCGAGGCTGCCCAGGCGATCAGCGCCACGAATATCCTGATCGACGACGACCCCAGTCTGACTGTGGCGGAGATGAACGCCCAGTGCCGCCGGGTCTCCGGTCTGGACCTGGTGATCATCGACTACCTGCAGCTGATGCAGTCCGCCGGCAGCGGGCACAACTGGTCCAACGAGAGCCGCACCCAGGCGGTCAGCGACATCAGCCGCATGATGAAGATCATGGCGAAGGAACTGAACATCCCCGTGATCTGCCTCAGCCAGCTCAGCCGCGCCAACGAAGGCAGACAGAACAAGCGCCCGATGCTCTCCGACCTGCGCGAGTCCGGCTCCATCGAGCAGGACGCCGACGTGGTCATCGGTCTGTATCGCGAGGGCTACTATAATAAGGAATGTGAAGACCTGAACCTCTCCGAGGCGATCGTCCTGAAGAACCGCAAGGGATCCACCGGTACGATCGAGCTCGAATGGGTGCCGGAGCACACCTCGTTCCGCTCGCTGGAGCGCAAGCGCGATGATCCCCGTTGATCGGAGCCTGATCCCGGCGGGGTCCCGGGTGCTCTGCGCCGTGTCCGGCGGGGCGGACTCCATGTGCCTGCTGCAGCTCCTGTGCCAGCGCGGGGACATCACGGTCTGCGCGGCCCATTACGAGCACGGCCTCCGGGGGGAGGAGTCCCGCAGGGACGCCGTCTTTGTGGAGCAGGCCTGCGCCCGGCGCGGGATCTGCTGCGTCGTGGAGCATGGAGATGTCGCCGGAGCCGCCCGGGAGAGCGGCCGCGGCATCGAGGAGACGGCCCGGGACCTGCGCTATGCATTTCTGGAGCGCACGGCGGACCGGCTGGGCTGCGATCTCATCGCCACGGCGCACAACGCCGAGGACAACGCGGAGACCATGCTGATGGATCTCTGCCGCGGCGCCGGGACGGCGGGGCTCAGCGGGATCCCGTCCAGACGGGGCAGGGTCGTCCGGCCGCTCCTGAACTGTACCCGGCAGCAGATCCTGGACTTCCTGCGCGAGGAGGGCGTCGAGCACGTGGAAGACAGCAGCAACGCCGACGAGCAGATCCGCCGCAACCGGATCCGACGCCAGGTGATGCCGCTGCTGCGGGAGATGTATCCACGCTTCCCGGAGGCGGCGGGCCGCGCGGCCGCGCTGCTGCGGCAGGACGAGGACTGTCTGGCGGGCCTTGCCCGGGCTTTCATCCGGGAACACTTCGACGGAGAGAGCGTCCCCACAGATGCGCTGCTGGCCCTGCATCCGGCGGTATCGTCCCGGGTGCTGCGCCAGCTCTGCCCCCGCAGCCTGGAACGGGAGCATGTGGAGGCGGCCCTGCGTTTCTGCGCGGGAGAGGGCCTAGGGGCCCTGGACCTGCCGGGGATCCGTCTGCACCGGGAGCAGGGCAGGCTCTATCTGGCGGATGAAGGACACAGCCAGCTCCCGAAGCGTCCGCTGCGGGAAGGGGAGAGCCTGGCCCTGCCCGAGGCCGGACTGGTCCTGACGCCGGAGCGCACGGTCTACCGGGGCGAAATTCACGACTTGTTCAAAACTTTGCTCTTCAAATATGAGAGCATCTGTGGTACACTGTACTGCACTGGCCGCTTGCCGGGAGACCGCATCCGCCCCCAGGGGCGCGGCTGCGGCAAGAGCCTGCGGGCCCTGTTCCGCGAAGCGGGCATGACCCAGCGGCAGCGGGATCTGACACCGGTCCTGCGGGATGAGAAGGGCATCCTGGCGGCCCTGGGCTTCCCCACCGATGAGCGGGCGAGACCGGAGCCAGGGGACGAGATCTTGATGATCCACATCAAAAAACTATAGGGGGACGACATGGAGAGAGCGATCGAACGGGTACTGATCTCCGCCGAGGAGATCGAAGAGAAAGTCGCCGAGGTCGGCAGGAAGATCTCAGAGGAGTTCCAGGGGAAGGACCCCATCTTTGTGGGCGTGCTGAAGGGCTGCTTCATTTTTATGGCGGACCTGATGCGCCATGTGACCATCGACTGCGCCATGGACTTCATGGCTGTCTCCTCCTATAAGGGGACCACCTCCACCGGCGCGGTGAAGATCAACAAGGACCTGAACGAGGATATCGAAGGGCGGCATGTGATCCTGGTGGAGGACATCCTGGACTCCGGCGTCACGCTGAACTATCTCAAGAGCTACCTGGAAGTGCGGCGCCCCGCGTCGATCTCCATCGTCACCCTGATGGATAAGCCCGCCAGGCGCAAAGCGCCGGTCTATGCGGACTGGTCCTGCTTCGAGGTCCCCGACGCGTTCGTGGTGGGCTATGGTCTGGACTATAACGAGCGCTACCGGAACCTGCCCTATATCGGCGTCCTGAAGCCGGAGATCTACTCCAAATGAGCATATGACAAGGGCAGGACCTGCCTTTGCGGATACCAATATCTCTGCGGAGGAGCGCCTCCGCGCTGCCCGGACACCGAAACGGACCGGACGGTTTTCAGATGACAAGGATGTGAATTCGATTTGAGACCTGATCATAAGAAGACGCGCAATGTAGGCTTCACGCTGATCATGCTGGCGATCCTGCTGGCCCTGGTGGTCTGGATGTCCAAGGGCACCCAGCCGGACGAGGTCAAGAGCTACTCGGAACTGGTGGACCTGTTCAAGCAGGAGCGCGTCAAGGCCTTCCACACGCGGCCCGGCAGCGCCGGCAGCACCATCATCCTGGAGGTCCGGCCGGAAACGGACGCCGCCACGGCAGAGACCGGGGATGCGGACGCCCAGAAGGAAGAGGCCCCGGCCACCCAGCCCAGCCTCGCCGCTCCGACCACCGGAGCGAAGGGAGAGGGCGCCGAGGACGCGGCTGAAGAAGAGCAGACCGTGGAGATGACCTACGATCTCTACAACTTCTCCGTATTCTATGAGGATTTCCATGACCTGATCTGGGAACAGCACGACCGCGGCATTATCGAGGAGTACGAGTATGAGCCCGGCGGCGGCATCCCCTGGTACAGCATCATCCCTTACCTGGTGCTGACGGTCGCGTTCGTGGCATTCTGGTTCTTCATGATGAACCGCATGAACGGCGGCGGCGCCAACGGCGGCGCCATGCGCTTCAGCAAGGCCCGCGCCAGACTGGGCAGCGACGAGAAGAACAAGAAGACCTTCAAGGACGTCGCCGGCTGCGACGAGGAGAAGGAAGAACTGGCGGAGATCGTGGACTTCCTGAAAGACCCGAAGGCCTACACCGCCATGGGAGCGCGCATCCCCAAGGGCGTGCTGCTGGTGGGACCTCCGGGCACCGGCAAGACCCTGCTGGCCAAGGCCGTGGCGGGGGAGGCCAACGTCCAGTTCCTGTCCATCTCCGGCTCCGATTTCGTGGAGCTCTATGTGGGCGTGGGCGCGGGACGTGTGCGCGACCTCTTCGATCAGGCCAAGAAGCTCGCCCCTGCGATCGTCTTCATCGACGAG
>JAFZOC010000349.1 GCA_017550765.1 Oscillospiraceae bacterium | reverse complement strand
GTCCTGGATGAAGCAGGCGCGGAACTCCATGTCGTAGTCCCGCATGGTGCCCTGGAGGGTCTCGGTGACGTCCTCCACCGGCTCGTCCTGATCCATGGCAAGCAGTACCATGAGCAGCCGATAGCCGGGATTGGCGCTCACGGTGCAGGAGACCGTATCGCCCGCCCGGGCGGTGGCGGTGCTGACCGTGATCGTGCCGCCGGTCAGGCTCGCGTCATAGTTGCCGTTCCGGTCATAGGTGAGGACGCGGCCGAACAGATAGTGGTAGTCCGTGCTGCCGGGCACGGTGTAGTCCGGGCTCTTCACATGCAGGGAGCCGTCGGCGTTGCGGGTGACGGTGAAGCCGTCATCGTGGACCGTGCCGTCCGGCATGGTGAGCTCCACCACGGGCATGAAGCCCTCGACGAACCGGAAGCAGTCGTTGGGCACCAGGTCGAAGTCCGCGTAGTAGGTGTTCCCGGCCAGGATCGTGGTGGGATCCCCGCCGTACCGGATGCGCCAGAAGGCGTTCTCCACATGGAAGGAGCTGGGCGCGGCGATCACCTGGGGGAAGCTGTAATACTTGGTGGTGCTCACGGGGACGCCGCCGGGGTAGCTCCCGCCCAGGCCGGGCGCGTCGATGCGCAGCGCGGCGCCGGCGCTCTCGATGGTGCCGCCCTCCGCCACGAATTTGACGAAGAACACCATATCCCGGGCCTTCATGGTCCCCTGGAGGCTGTCGGTCACGTCCTCGTCCGGCTCCTGGCCCTCGCTGCCGAACATCACCTGGGCCAGGCGGTAGCCGCTGTTGGGGCGCACGATACAGCTGACCTTTTCGCCGTCGGCGGCGCTGGTCTTGCTGAGCGTGACGGTGCCGCCGATCAGGAACTGGCTCAAGTTCCCGTTGGCGTCATAGGTATCGATCTGATACCCGACGGCATAGCCGCCGGCCTCCGGCTCCGCGCCCGGGGCGGGCACGGCGTCGGTCTCCGTCCCGTCGGCGGGGGCGATGCTGCCCTCTCCCTCGGGGACAGGCTCCTCCACAGGGGCGATGGTCCCCTCCTCCTCGGCAAAGGCGGAGATCCCGCCCATGGAGAACAGGGAGAACATCATCGTCAGCGCCAGGAGCAGGCTCAAAAGTCTCTTTCCTCGCTTCATTTTTGCGTACCTCCTATCGACAGTCGAATATCCAACGGTCTCTGGAACAGCGTCGTCCCACAGAGGGGGCGATCAGATCTCCCGGTCGCCGTAGCGCACGGCCAGCTCATAGTCCTTGTACTCCCGCTCGCCGGTGACCTCCCGGACGAGCGCCAGCTCCGGCGGCAGCTTGACCTGGGCGTCGTCCTCGTTGAGCTCGATCTTCGCCACGGCCTTGTCCTGCCAGAAGGGATAGAGGTCCAGCTGGAAGAGCTGGCCGTCGTGGCTGAGGCTGTAACGGACCTTGCGCAGGAGACGCAGCTCGCTGCCCGCCTCCTTCAGCAGTTCCAGATAGGCCCGCTGGGTCAGGCGCTCCTCCACCTCGATCTTCTGGCCGTTCACCCGGCGGCGGCGGGTCTTGTAATAGATCGCCTGGCCGCTCTCCACCCACTTGCGCACCCGGAGGCGCTCCTCGTTGGTGGTGGGCAGATAGGCCTGCTCGATCTCCACCCGGCGGCAGCCGGGGATCCTCTCCAGGGCCTCCAGGTCCGGATAGGCCACCAGGAACTTGCGCTCGATCTCGTAGGGATCCGGCTCGCCCAGGAAGGCGCGGATCGCGGCCAGGAGCTTCTTGAGCTTCTCCCGCAGCTCCACGGAGTTGTCGATGACGGTGTGGTGGGGGTGCCCCTTCCATGCCGCGATCAGCCGGTCGTCCATGACCACCGCCTGGCTCACCGATTCGTAGCGGGCGGCGTTGTTGGCGTAGGTATAGAACTCCTCCGCGCCCTTGGCGGCGGTGACCAGGTGGAACACCGCGTCATAGCCCAGCAGCAGCTCCCGCTCGGTCTTGCCGCAGTCGGCCAGGACGGCGGCGAACTCCTCGTCGTTCATGTACGCTCTGTTGTCGATGGTCCCGCGGTCGCAGACGATCAGGATCTTCTCGGCGTGCATGGTGCGGGCGGCCTGCTCGAACAGGCGCTCTTTCTCCAGCTGCAGACGCATCTGCACCTTCTGATAGTCCAGATTGGTGCCGCAGGTCCAGGGCGCCACGCCTCCGGTGATGAACTCCGTGGCCGTCTCCGGCACGAAGAGCACCGTGTAGCCCAGTTTGGTGAAAGCGTTCTGGATCCAGCTCATGGCGGTGGTCTTGCCCGCACTGGGGCCTCCGGTGATGACGATCTTGGTGATCTTCATGGTCCTCTCCTTCTCCCGGCCGGATCTCGGCCGGATCTGATCTAGTTTCCCATTCATATCCTACCAGGATCTTCCTCCGAACGCAAGAGCGTCGAAGATCTTTTCCGCGGTCCGCGGCCGCGTGGACCGGTCTTCCGGACGGTCTGCTGTCCTTCTGCGGACAAGGTCTGTGCGGCTCCCCGGCTCCCCGGGCGGGTGGCCGTTGGGATCGGGGCCTTCATAAAACTGATACACACAAAGACAGGAACTATTTCAGCCCTTCCTCCCCTGCGTGGGACACGGATAGGCAAAAGTGGGAACTTTTCCGAAGTTCCCACTTTTGCACATATCGAACGTGAGGGGGGATGCCCATCCCCCTCGCATCCCCCTATGCGGATCTTCACAGTCTATGGACGGGGCTAAGTCTACAGGCTGAGACCGTCCCCGGAACGGGGACGGTCTCCATGGGTCGACAGGGCGTCGACAGGCCATCGGCACCTTGCGGGACATCGGGGCGGCGCACCTGTCCATGCGCGGTGCGAAGGCTGCGGCCCTTCAGGCGCAGCCCTGGTTCCCCAGCAGCGCCTGGTCGAAGCGGAACAGAGCCTCGTTGATGGCGAAGACGTCATAGTCGCCCCGCTCGATGAAGTACTGCACGATCAGATCCCCCTTGCTGCTGCGCGAGAGGGCGAAGCCCGCCTTCATCAGCAGTTCCCGGGTCTCCCGCAGGTCCATGCGCAGCGCCACGGCGAAGGCCAGGGCCGTCTGTTTGGACGGGCGGTACCAGGGGTCCTTGCGGATCTTGGAGAAGAGCTTGCGGTCGATGTTGGCGCGCTTGTAGCACTCCGCGTCGGTCATGCCCGCCTCGTCGATGCGACGCAGGAGCATCTGCTGGAAGCTCTCGTCCAGAGCGCCGTAGACCCAGTCCTCCCGCTCCCGCCGGGCGGCGCCGGGCCCGGGATGCGCCGGCGCCGCCGCGGCCTTTGGGGCCGGGGCAGCCACAGGCGCGGCCGG
>JAFZOC010000348.1 GCA_017550765.1 Oscillospiraceae bacterium | reverse complement strand
GGCTCGCTCTCGTCCTCCGTGTCCAGCCCGCAGAGGAAGGCCTGCCACTGGGCGTTCAGCGCGTCGATCTGCTCCAGCTGCATCTGCCGCAGACGGGAGAAGGCCTCCTCCACCCGGTGGACGGCGTAGTCCTGCCGGGCGCGGCCCTCGTCCAAGATCCGCGCCCGCTCCCGCTGGGCCTCGGCCACGATCGCGTCTGCCCGGGCGTTCGCGCGGCGGACGATCTCCTGATAGATCGCCTGGGCGGAGAGGACCGCGTCCCCGATCTCCACCCGGCGGCCTTCCAGCTGCTCCAGGCGTTCGCGCAGCATGGCGTTCTCCGCGCTCAGGGCCTCGGCCTGGCGGCGGATCTCGTCGAACACGGCATTGACCTTGTTGGCGTTGTAGTACTTCTTTTTCACGACTTCGATCTCGATCGAGTCGAAGAACTCCGCATCCAGGGCCATGGTCGTCTCCTTCCTCCCGGGGCGGCTCCTGCCGCGCAGCCAGGCGCTCTTTTGAGATATTATATCAGAGCCGGGCCCGTTCCGCAAGCCCAAAGGCGAGCGCCTGGGCGGCGCGAAAGGCGAGGGCACAAGGCGCGCGACCGGGCCCGGCGCCTGGCCGCGGGCTCCGCTGTGGGACGCAAGACAGCGGCGCGGCGCGTGAAACTGCGCTGCCGCGGCGGCGCTCCGCCCTCTTGCGAAACGGCGGGCGCTGTGGTATCGTAGGGGGGACTATGAAGAGGGGAGGAGCGCCGATGCGATCGCGGCTCTCGGACGAGCGGATCTTCGACTGGTCGCTGCTGCCGGCGGTGCTGGCGCTGGCCTGGCCCACCAGGCTGGAGCAGCTGCTGCACACGGCGGTCCAATACATCGACACGGCTATGGTGGGGTCCCTGGGCACCCAGGCCACCGCCGCCGTGGGCTCCACCACCACGGTGGCCTGGCTGGTGGGAAGCAGCGTCTCCGCCTTCGGGGTGGGCTTTCTGGCCTACATCTCCCAGGCCCTGGGCGCAGGGGAGCAGGAGCGGGCCAGACGGGCCGCGGCCCAGGCGGTGCTGGCGGTGCTGGTCATCGGGACGGTCTTCACTGCCCTGACCCTGGGCCTGAGCCGGCAGGTCCCCGCCTGGATGCAGGTGGACCCCCTGATCCGGGACCTGGCCGCCCGCTATTTCTTCATCCTCTACCTGCCCATGCTGCCCCGGACGGCCTCGGTGATCTTCGCCACGGTCCTGCGGGCGGCGGGGGACAGCCGCACGCCCATGCGGGTGGGCCTGGCGGTGAACGCGATCAACGTGGCGGGGAACTTCCTGCTGATCTATCCCAGCCGGACCCTCACGCTCTTCGGCGCGCAGATCCCCATGTGGGGCGCGGGCTGGGGCGTGGTCGGCGCGGCTGCGGCCAGCGCCTTCGCCTTCCTGGCGGGCGGCGTCGCGATCGCCGCGGCCCTCTATCGCCATCCGCGGATCTCGCCCAGGGGCTTTCCGCTGCGGCCGGACGGGAAGGTCCTGGGGCCCTGCCTGCGGGTGGCCTTCCCCAATATGCTCCAGCGCTTCGGGACTTCCCTGGGCTATGTGGCTTTCGCCGCCATGATCAACTCCCTGGGGGAGATCTCCACGGCGGCCCACACCATCGCCAACACCGTGGAGTCCGCTTTCTACATCCCGGGCTACGGCATGCAGGCGGCGGCCGCCACCCTCACCGGCAACAGCCTGGGGGCCGGGGACGAGCGTCTGCGCAAGGGCTATGCCGGACAGATCTACCTGTGCGAAGTCAGCCTGATGCTCCTGTCGGCGGGGCTCCTCTTCGCCTTCGCGCCGGGGATGGTCTCGATCTTCACCAAGGACCCCCAGGTGATCCGCCTGGGCAGCACGGTGCTGCGGATGGTGGCCTGCTCCGAGCCCTTCTACGGCGTCTCCATCGTCACCGAGGGCATGCTCCAGGGCGCCGGCAAGACCAAGGTGCCCTTCGTCATCAACATCGCCGGCATGTGGGGCGTGCGTATCCTGGGCACCTGGATCTGCACCCAGCGCCTGGGGATGGGCCTGGTCTCCGCCTGGGGCTGCATGATCGGCCACAATATGCTGCTGTTCGTCCTCTTCCTGTGCTACTACCTCCGGGGCCGCTGGGACCCGCTGCGGCAGGAGCGAGCCCAGACGCCGGGATGATGCGCAGGAGCGGTCATAAGGAATGGCAAAAGGACCTCCCCGAAGGGAGGTCCTTTCCTGTGATGTCAGACGATGGCCGAGGGAGCGCTTTTCCCTGCGCCGCTCAGCCCAGCGCCAGGATCCGCGGGCGCCCGTCGCAGGAGAGGGCCCCGCCGCGCACCTCCACGGTCTCGCCGGAGAGGAGCTCCGGATAGCTCCCGTCCGCCACATCCAGCCGCTCGGAGAGCCGCACAGTCCCCGGCGCGGCGTCCAGGGGGAAGACGCCCAGATACGCGCCCCGCCGCAGCAGCGCGATCCGCTGCGCGTCGTCGGCCTCGCCCCAGAAGGGGTCGTCGGCGGTGAAGCGCTCCCGGCGGATCTGGCTGAGCTGCCGCAGCAGGGGGCTCAGCTCCCGCCCGGTGTCCCGGCGGATCGTCTCCTTTTCGAAGAGGCTGGGCTGATGCGTGTCCGCCCATTCCTGCCCGGCGTAGAGCAGCACCGTGCCCTTGAGGAAGTAGAGCAGCGCGGTGTGGGAGATCAGAGCCGCCTCATCCCGGATCACGGAGGCGATGCGGGGCTGGTCGTGGTTCTCCAGACAGCGGAGCTTGTTGTAGTTGGCCGGATACACCGCCTCCTGGTACTCCAGCAGGTCGATCCACTGGGAGAGGGGGGCCTCCTTGCGCAGGACCCTGTCGAAGACCTCCCGGATGTCGTAGTCGTATTCGATGTCGAAGGCCTCGTAGGCCTCTGTGTCCCGCATGGCGGGAAAGCCCTGACGCCGGGCCAGGGCGGCGAAGCTCCGGTGGACGGTCTCGGCCAGCCAGATGCAGTCCGGCCGGACCTCCGCCACCGTCGCCCGG
>JAFZOC010000347.1 GCA_017550765.1 Oscillospiraceae bacterium | reverse complement strand
GCGGGGGAGACGGATGGCCACGACCAGTCTGCGGACTGGTCTCGCCATGACAGGGGAGGGGACGCTCATACCTCAAAGGGCGGGTCGCCGGGGCGGCAGAACCAGACCGGCTCGTCCTCGGGGCGACAGGGGACCGTGAGGGCGGTCCCGCCGGGGATCGGCTCCCCCCGGCCCCGCAGGAGCCAGACGTCGGGGGAGGAGACGGGGAGAGCGGATGGCCACGTCGGGCCCGAAGGGCCCTCCTCGCCATGACAGGGGGGATCCGTCTCTCCCTCCCCGGCCGTCGCCCAGACCGGCGGGCCCTTGGGCAGCGTCACCGCCACGCTCCCGGCGCCCTCCTCGTACACCGGGCAGGCCAGGACCCTGCGGCCGCAGAAGAAGCAGCCCGCCTCCGGATCGTAGTCCGGCCAGCCCAGGAACACCGGCCAGATCAGAGGCTCGTGGGTCCGGCGGCAGCGCTCGTGCTCGGCGTAGAGGTAGCGGGCGAACTTCTCCCGCAGGGCGAAGAGCCGCCGCACCGCCTCCATCCGCTCCGGGTAGAGCCAGGGCGTGGTGGGCTCCTGGCCGGGCTTCCAGGAGTGCAGCACGAAGCGGGGCAGGAACAGCCCGAACTGCAGCCAGCGCAGGAAGAGCTCCTCCCCGGGCACGGGGCCGGCGAAGCCGCCGATGTCCGGCCCGAAGAAGGAGAAGCCCGACAGCGCCATGCCCATGGCCTGGGCCTGCTGGAAGCGCAGGTCCCGGAAAGAGGTCACGTTGTCGCCGGTCCAGGTGCTGGCCACCCGGGGCGTGCCCGCCATGGCGCAGCGGCTGACGTTGAACGGCGCGGGGGACGCGGGGGAGACGGATGGCCACGACCAGTCTGCGGACTGGTCTCGCCATGACATGCGAGAGGGATCCTGGCTGCCCCGATCCGGCGCGGGGGGCTGACACGCCGCGGTCCGCCCTTCCAGCGGCCGCAGCCGCGCAGCATCGCAGATGCTGTCATCCCGAGCCAGTGTCGCAGCACTGGCGTGCCGATCCGTCTCTCCGGCCGCGGGAGACGCGGGGGAGACGGATGGCCACGACCAGTCTGCGGACTGGTCTCGCCATGACAGGGGGGCGGGATCCTGGGCGCCCCGATCCGGCGCCGCGCCCTCGCCCGCGGCCTCCAGACAGGCCTCCCGGCTGGCCCGGGCCATCAGATAGGCGAAGAGGGGCCGGATCTGCCGGGCGGGCACCGGCGCGCCGAAGCCATGGGCCAGCACGGAGCCGTCCAGGATCGTGTACTCGTTGTTGTCGTTCCAGATCTGCCGGTAGCCCCGGTCCAGGAGCTCCCGCCGGACGCAGGCCTTCCAGAAGGCGTAGGCCTCCGGGTGGGTGAAGTCCAGGAGCGAGGCCATGCCCCCCCAGAAGGGGAAGAGGGCCGGCGCGCCGCCGGGGCTGCGCAGGAAGAGGCCCGCCGCGGCGATCTGGGCGTACAGGGGGTGGCCGGTGAGGAAGGCGGGCTTCACGTTGCAGATCGGCTCCACGCCGCTGCGGCGCAGCCAGGCCGCCAGATCCTCCGGCGAGGGGATCCGCTCCCGGTCCCAGTGGAAGACGCAGCGCAGGCCGCCGCAGTTGGTGTAGCCGCTGGAGAGGTAGAAGCCCGCGGGGCGCAGGCCCTCGGCCCGGGCGCGGCGGACGAAGGCGCGGATCTGCCGGTCGGCGTCGGGGGCGTCGGCGTAGGCCATGGCGCTGCCGCACCAGCGGAAGGCCCAGTCGGGCACCGGCGCGGCGGGCCCGCAGAGGGCGGAGAAGCGCCGGACGATCTCATCGGGCCGGCCGAGGATCAGGTAGAAGACCAGCTGCTCCTCCTCCAGGCGGATCGAGGAGAAGGGCGGGAAGTAGTTGTCGTGCTCCCGGCCCAGGTCCACCTCGCCCGGGGCCAGGCTGTCGTAGAAGAGGCCGTAGGCCCCGCCCGGGTGGACGCAGAGCCAGAAGGGCAGGTACTTGTAGAGCGGGTCGCTGTCCTCGGCCCGGAAGCCCATGGCGTCCTGGCAGCGGAGCAGGAAGCGGCCGCCGCTCTTGTCCACGCCGCCGCACTTGTCCCCCAGGCCGAAGATCCGCTCCCCGGGGAAGCGCTGCAGCGCGTGGACGGCGCCGTCGCCCAGCTCCCCGGCGAAGTTGTAGGCCAGGATCTCCCGGTCGGCGTAGAGGGGGCCCCGGTCCGTCTCGGCGCGGATGCGGAAGTTGCGCTTCTCGACGGTGAAGCGGGCG
>JAFZOC010000346.1 GCA_017550765.1 Oscillospiraceae bacterium | reverse complement strand
CTTCCCGTTCGATATACGCAAAAACGGGGACTTCTTGGGAAGTTCCCGTTTTTGTCTTTCAAGGTGTCGACACTTTGTCGACACCTTGAAAGGACGCCCTTTCGGGCGTCCTTTTCGTTTTGTGGGTCATGGTTTCGGTCTGTGCGGCCCTATCTCTTCTTTTTCCCGAAGATGCCGTTGCGGTAGCTGTTGCCCTCGCCCATGGCCTCGGCGAACTGGCGCAGCAGCTCCTTCTGCTCATGGTCGAGCTTGCGGGGCACGCCCACCTTCACCGTGACGAACTGGTCGCCCCGGGCGGCGGGGTCCCGCAGATAGGGGATGCCCTTGCCCCGCAGGCGGAAGGTGGTGCCGGGCTGGGTGCCCTCGGGGATGGTGTATTTCACCTTCCCGTCCAGGGTTGGGATCTCCAGCTCCGCGCCCAGGGCCGCCTGGGCGAAGCTGATCTCCTGTTCCATGTACACGTTGGTGCCCTCGCGCCCAAAGAACTCGTGGGGCCGCACGCTCACCAGGATCCGCAGGTCCCCCGGAGGCCCGCCGTTGGCGCCGGCGTTGCCGTAGCCCGGCCGGGAGATGCTCTGGCCGTCGTCGATGCCGGCGGGGATCTTCACGCTCATCTTCTTCTGACGGCGGATGCTCCCCAGGCCCCGGCAGGTGCTGCAGGGCTGGTGGATGATCTTGCCAGTGCCGCGGCACTTCTGGCAGGGGCCCATGGTCTGGGCCATGCCGAAGGGCGTGCGCTGGGTGACGCGCACCGAGCCGCTGCCGTGGCAGTCCGGGCAGATCTCCGGCGTCATGCCGGGGGCGCAGCCGTTGCCGCCGCAGTCGGGACAGGTCTCGATGCGGGCGGTGGTCACGTCCTTGGTGCAGCCGAAGGCGGCCTCCTCGAAGCTGATCGACACCTGGGCATGGACGTCCTCGCCCCGGCGGGGGGCGCTGGGATCGGCCCGCCGGCTGCCGCCGAAGCCGCCGAAGCCGCCGAACAGGTCGCCGAAGATATCGCCCAGATCGCCGAAACCGCCAAAGCCCGCGCCGGGACCATAGCCGCCTCCGCCGAAGCCCGCGTTGGGATCGAAGGCCGCGTGGCCGAACTGGTCGTACTTGCGGCGCTTCTCGTCGTCGGAGAGCACCTCATAGGCCTCGTTGGCCTCCTTGAAGCGCTCCTCGCAGGCCTTGTCGCCGGGGTGCAGATCCGGGTGGTTGGCCTTGGTGATCTTGCGGTATGCCTTTTTGATCTCCTCGGCGCTGGCGTCCCGCGCCACGCCCAGGACCTCATCATAATCTCGTTTCTCTGCCATCGGCACGCTCCTTTAGCGCGCCACGAGCTGAGGATCGCTCCTCAGCTCTGTGGCGGGATATCGCGGGGACATCAAAAGAGAGTCTCGGGATCTCCGATCACTTGTCGTCGTCCACGACGGTGTAGTCGGCGTCGTAGTAGTCCTGGCCGCCGGGATGGACCGTGCCGCCCTGACCGGGCTGACCGCCCTGCGGTCCCTGGGGGCCGCCCTGCGGGCCGGCCTGCTGGTACAGCTTCTCGCTGAGCTTGTAGAAGACCTGGGTCAGCTCCTCGGTGGCCTTCTTGATGGCGGCGGTGTCGGTGCCGGTGAGAGCGGTCTTCAGGGTCTGGAGCTTGGCCTCGACCTCGGCCTTCTCCTCGGCGCCCAGCTTGTCGCCCAGGTCCGCCATGGCCTTCTCGGTCTGATAGACCATCTGGTCGCCCTGGTTGCGCACGTCCACCTCTTCCTTGCGCTTCTTGTCCTCTTCGGCGAACATCTCGGCCTCCTTGACGGCCTTGTCGATGTCCTCCTTGGACATGTTGGTGGAGGCGGTGATGGTGATGTGCTGCTCCTTGCCGGTGCCCAGATCCTTGGCGGAGACGTTCACG
>JAFZOC010000345.1 GCA_017550765.1 Oscillospiraceae bacterium | reverse complement strand
CCTGCGGCAGGGTCTGCCCGCCGGTGGCCTGGGCATGCCTGTTGTAGCTCTCCAGATCGCGCACGCCGATCTCCGCGAAGAGACGGTAACGCTTGAGCATCTCCACCACAGACCACTGGAGGGCGCCGGCGGCTTTCTTGGGGTCGGTGACCACGGGGACATACAGATGCGGGATGCCGTTGTAGACGCCCAGTTCCACCATCTTCGGGTCGATCATGATGAGCCTGACCTCGTCCGGCCGCGCTTTGTACAGCAGGCTCAGGATCAGGGAATTCATACAGACGGATTTGCCCGAGCCGGTGGTGCCGGCGATGAGCATATGCGGGAGCTTGGCGATGTTGCCCACGATGCAGTCGCCGGCGATATCCTTGCCCAGAGCGAAACTGATCTTGGACTTGGCGTTCTGGAACTTGGCGGACGCCAGGATATCCCGCAGATAGACCGTGCTGACGATCCGGTTGGGGACTTCGATGCCCACCGTGGAGATCTTGTCGGGGATCGGCGCGATCCGGACGTTGACCACGCCCAGGGCCAGGGCCAGGTCGCCCGCCAGGTTCGTGACCCGGGCGAGCTTCACGCCCTGCTCCAGTTCGATATCGTAGCGGGTCACGGTGGGGCCGTGGGTCACGCAGACGATGGCCGCGTTGATCCCGAAGCTGTGCAGCGCGCCTTCCAGCCGTTCCTTGTTCATCTGGATCTCGTCCCGGGCGTCCACCGTGGTGTTGGCGTTGCTGCGCAGAAGGTCCAGGGGCGGGAACTCATAGGGCGCCGCATCGCCGGTCTGGGCGATCTCGTCCGCCATGGCCTGCGCCTGCTGGGCGACTTCCTCGCGGCTGACCTTCTTGCCCTTCGGCGGGTCGGCGATCTCCGTAGCCGCGACCACGGGCAGCTTCTTCGCCGGCTTGGCCGGCGCTGCCGGCGTCACCGGCGCGATCGGCTCCAGCGGGATCGGCGGCTCTGTCTCCTCCCCGGGGAGCGCATCCTCCTCCTGGAACACGAAAGACTCGACCTTGACTTCCTGCGCGGGAGCGGCCGTCTTGCGACGGACCTTCGCCTTTTTGGCGCCCAGCCGCGGGAAGTCCGGCTCCTCGGGATCGATGGTCATCGTGGGCCCTTTCAGGCTCAGTTCCTCTTCTTCGTCGCCCAGCGGCAGATCCATCGCGAAACCGCTCTGGCGAGGCCGCCTCACCGGCTTCTCCCGGACCGCGGGCACCACAGGCGCAGGGATCGGCTCCGGGTCGGGCTCCTCCTCGAGCCGCTGCTCACGCTGCTGCGCGGCATAGGCGGCCCTGGCTTCGCGGCGCGTCTCCGCCGCCTCTCTCATGCCCGAGAAGAGCCCGACGAGGGTCCCGCGGATCGCCAGGATCAGCGCCAGGATAAAGGCCACCAGCACCAGGGGGACCGCGCCATAGACGCTGAGCGCAAGGTCCAGGCCCTCTGCCAGGAGCCCGCCCAGGACGCCGCCGGAGCGCATCTCGGTGCCGCTCTGGAACAGGACGTCCACCAGCACCTTGAACTCGACGCCCTTCAGCGCCGCAAGGCTGTCCATCTTGAACAGCTGGACCAGCGCGCCGAACAGGGGCAGCAGGAGCATGGCCATGGTGACCCGGAGCTTGACCGGCCGGCCTCTATGGAAGATCAGGACGCCAGCCGCGAACAGGAACACCGGCACGATGAGCCAGGAGCCCCAGCCCAGCAGACCTTCGAAGAGCTTCGCGAAAAAGGCGATGAACTTGCCGTCCTTGTTGAACCAGCCGATGATCGTGAACACGGCGAGGCACAGCAGGACGCCGCCGAAGATCTCCCGATGCCGGGGAGGGGCGGGCGTCGGCGGAGGAGGCGCATCGTCGGGGATGCTCTTTTTCCTGGGCTTTGGATCCGACTTCGACGAGCTCTTCGTCGTCTTCTTCGTTTTCTTTTTTTCAGCCATATCTCATTTCTCCGTTAAAAGATCATGCGCAAAATGATGGCGAGCACGCCGACGACCCAGCAGTAGTATGCGAAACCGCCGAAGCGGCCCTTCCTGGCGATCAGCTGGAGCAGCTTGATCGCGCCGATGCCCGTGACCGCAGCCACCAGCATCCCCAGCAGATAGGCCGGCATATAGGCCCACTCCACGCCGTCCCTGATCGCGTCGATCAGGCTCAGCAGCGTCGCGCCCAGCACCGCGGGGATCGACATCAGGAACGAGAACTTGATCGCGAGCTCCCGCTTCAGCCCCGTGGCGATGCCGGCGGTGATGGTGGTGCCGGAGCGGGACAGGCCGGGGATCGTAGCGACGCACTGGCAGAGGCCGATGATGAGCGCGTCATAGACCGTCATGCTCTCTTCGGTCTTCTTGCCGGGGATCATCTTGTCCGCCACATAGAGCAGGCAACCCGTGAGGATCAGCGCGACGCCGATGAAGATGCTGTTGTAGAAGAGCGTCTCCAGTTCATCTTTGATGGGAAGGATCAGCACCAGCGGGAGCGTCGCGAACACGATCATCAGGAACAGGCGGGCGGCGGGATAGCGCTCCTTCCTCTGCCCCGCGCGGGGGCCGATGTTCACGATCCCCAGGACCTCGTAGAACATCTCCACGATGTCCTTCCAGTAGACGATCGCGATGGAGCTGAGGGTGCCGAAGTGCAGGAGGACGTCGAAGAACATGTGCCCCTCCTCCGGCGGCGTCAGCCCAAAGAGGTCGTTCAGGATGGATAGATGTCCCGAGCTGGAGATCGGCAGGAACTCTGTCAGTCCCTGGATCAGCCCGAGAAAGATCGCGCTCCAGATGCTCATCGTATGCCCTCCATATCGTTCATAAAGTTTATTTTACCATATCTATACGATAAACACAAGAGCGATAGTCCCGGAAAAGGCGCGGATCGGCAGACTGCGGGCATGCGCGCGGTCCGAGACGGAGAAGAGCCGCCTGCGAGATACCGCGGGCGGCTCGATCCGATCAATTCTTTTTCGCGAAGACCCAATGCTTCTGGATGAAGTAGCTGGCGACGAACAAAGTCCCGTCCACCAGGATCTTGACCAGCGTCTTGGCCTCGCTGCTCTCCACGGCGAAGAGATAGACGAACAGCATCTGCAGCAGGGTCGACGCTGCGAGCTGGGGGATCGCCAGGCAGTAGTAGCGGAAAAGGGCTCTCCCGTACTTCTCCCGGCTCTCAAAGACCAGACGGTTGACGTTGAAGTTGAAGAAGGATGAGACCGCCCGCGCGATAAAATTGCACACGGGCTCCGCCGCGACGCCCAGCGCCGCGCCGAACAGTCGCTCCAGCAGGTAGAAGAGGCCCGTATCCACCGCCCAGGAGGCCAGGGAGCTCAGGGTATACAGGACGGGCCTTTTTGCTCTTTTCATCGCTCAGCCTCGCCGGATCAGGTCCTTGATCATGACCTTCGCGATCCGCCAGGAATCCTTGACCGCGTTGTAATGCGAACTGTAGTCCTCCGGGTCGTAGACCGTGGCGATGGGCTGCTCGACGAACTCGATGCCCATGCGGCGCATCTTCAGGAGCATATTGGTCTCATACTCGAAACGTTCCCCTTCGATCCGGCACATCCGCTCCAGGTGTTCCCGGGGGATCGCCCGCAGACCGGTCTGGGTATCCGAGACGCGGATCCCGTAGACCAGGCGGAACATCCGGGACGTGGTCTTGTTGCCGGCCACGCTCCGCGACGGGACGCCAGGCGCGTCAAAATCCCGGCAGCCCAGGACGACCTTGCCGTCTTCCCGGAGCATCCTGTCGCCGCAGGCGATGATGTCATCCACCAGGTGCTGTCCGTCGCCGTCGATCGTGACGACGCCGGCCAGTTCCGGGAGCTCCTTGAGCACGTAGTCGAAGGCGGTCTTGAGCGCGCGCCCCTTTCCCTTGTTCCCCTCATGATGCAGGACGACGCACTGGGGATGGGCCGCGGCTTGCCGGAAAGGCTCCTGATGGGCCTCGTCGCTGCCGTCGTCCACGATGACGATGTGCGCGAAGCCCTTGGCCAGGAGCCCCTCGACTACGCGGACGAATTTACTGTCCGGGTCCAGGGAGGGCAGGACGATCGCCGTATCCAATTGGGAGGATCTGCTATCCAAACGCTCGTCCTTCTTCCGATCAGTAGTCTTCCACAGAATATGCGCGCACGTCGTCATCCACCACGCGGCAGAGCACTCTCAGGTCGCGCTCCACGGACACGGTGCCCACAGGCTGGAGGCAGGAGGCGTTGGCGGAGAGCTCGACCACATAGAAGCCGCCGGCCAGAGGCGTGACGCTGTTCAGCGTGCAGTCGCCAAAGCGGAAACGGGAGTTGTGCTGCCAGCCGGCATAGCCCTCCATCGCCTTGAGGAGACGGTCGTTCAGCTCGCTGTCCGCCTCGATATAGGGCACCAGCCGGTCATAGAGCCACTGCATGTCCGTCGTGCCTGCGCTGAACTCCAGATAGCGGGAAGAGAAGGCATAGGCGAACTCGTACAGGCGGTCGATCGTCTCCTGGCTGGCGGGCTTGATGAACTGGGAATCGTCCCGCTCCGTGTCGATCGTGGTCGCTTGGCCCTCGCCGTCCAGGAGCTGAACATCGACGCTGCCGAAGATATTGTCCGCTTTGTAGGTCACCTTGGTCGGCAGATCCGCATAGTCGTTGTAGTACGGAGCCAGCACGTCGTAGGGGATCCCGCTCTCGATGATGTTCTCCTCGGTCAGTTCGTGGCCGTTGAGCAGCACGGTGAACTCTTCGGGCACCGTGATCTGATAGGAGGTATAGAGCCCTTCAAAGAAGAATTCCTCTTCCTGCACATGCCAGGGATACAGCCGATCCTCGCGGACACGCTTCTGGAGGAACTCGTTCTCATCCTCGGGGACGATCTCATCCTGGACCAGGGTCACCCGTCCGAACTTGCTGTTGCCGCAGAGCAGATCGTATACGGCAACGCCTTCGGTCTGTCTGCCGGCGTTGCGGGAATAACGGATATCGTCCGTGAGGATCTTTTTGACCACCTGGGCGCACTCCTCATCGGTCTGATACTCGTGGGGCATGGAGGCGATCGTATCGGCGATGCCGTGATCCCACATGTCCTGCTCCAGCGTGGACATATACTCGTCCATCACCGGGCCGACTTCTGCCGCCTCATAGAGCTCGGCATAGCGCCATGCCACTTTGAGCCCGGAATACGCGAGGAACGCGAGCACGGCGATCCATACGACCAGGAACAGCGCGTATGCTACCGCGCCGGTCTTTTTCTTGCGTTTTCTAGTCTTAGCCATTTCGTCTCGCCTCCCTCACTTGAACATGATCGCGTTGGGCAGACCGCGGGAATAGCCGGTGGCCGAAGACGGGCTGTTGACCAGTTCGCCGTTGAGGATCATGACCGTGGACGAACCGCCGTCCAGGTTCATGGCATTCACCGCGCCGAAGTCCAGCATGATGTCCACCAGGTCCGAAT
>JAFZOC010000344.1 GCA_017550765.1 Oscillospiraceae bacterium | reverse complement strand
GCTCCGCGCCCGTATCGCGGCGACGATATGCCCTGCGGCTATGCCTTCGGGCGGGCCGGTCAGAGCTCCACCGGCTCGGCCGGAGGCGTGGGAGCCTTCCGCGGGGGCTTCGCGCCGCGGAAATCGCTGCGGGCCTTGCGGATCGTCTCCAGAGATCCCGCCAGGCTCTCCTCCGTCTTGCGCATCAGCTCGTCCACATAGTCCGAGGCCAGACCGCGCAGCTCCGAGGACTTGGTCTCCGCCGAAGCGATCATCTCCGCCGCGCGGGAACGGGCGATCCGCATGATCTCCTGTTCGTCCACGAGTACGCGGGCGCGCTCCTCGGCGCTCTTGCGCATGGCCTCCGCCTCTTTCTTGGCGTTGCCGATGAACTCATCCCGCGCAGCCACGAGGCGCTTCGCCTCCGCGATGGAGGTGGGCAGCGCCGCGCGGATGTCCGCGATGATGCTGAGCGCTTTCTCCCGCTCGATGATGCACTTGTCGTTCCCCAAAGGCACGCCCCAGGCTTCGCTCACCATCCCCTGCAGGATGTCCAGCAGTTCCATCACGTCGTTTTTTTCCATTTCAGTTTCCTCCATTGCTCGGCTTTGGCCTGGATCTGACCGATCAGTTCAGTCGGCACCAAGCCCGTCAGGTCCGCCCCGTACATCGCCATCTCCCGCACCACGGACGAGCTGAGGAAGGTGTACTTCCCGCTGGCGGTGAGGAACATGGTCTCCATCTCCGGGGAGATCTGCTTGTTGATAAGGTCCATCTGGAACTCGTACTCGAAATCGGACGCGGCCCGCAGGCCCTTGACGATCACAGCGCCGGGATAGCGGCGCGCATACTCCGCCAGCAGGCCGTCGGACGAGTCCACCGTCACGTTGGGATAGCGGGCGGTGGCGGTGCGGACCATCTCGACCTTTTCCTCCACCGTGAACATGGGGTCGGGCTTCATGGCGTTCTGCATGATGCACACGATCACCCGGTCGAAGATCTTCGCGGTGCGGCGGATGATGTTCAGATGGCCCAGGGTGATCGGGTCGAAACTGCCGGGGCAGATCGCGATGCTCATAGGCGGCTCTCCCTCGTATACACACAGATCTTCACCGAGCCGTAGCGGTATTCCTTGCCCTTCCGATACGGCGCGGCCACTTCCGGCAGCGGCGTCTCCCGCCGTGCCTCACAGATGATTATACCACCATCCGACAGCTTGTCAACCTGGACGATCGTTTCCAGGACCGGGGCGTACAGGCCGGCGTCGTAGGGCGGGTCTACGAAGATCAGGTCGAACTTCTCCCCACCGCGCAGGACCGACAGCGCATCCTGCTGCAGCACCGTGCCCTGGAGGCCGCAGACGCGCAGATTGTCCTTCACGATCCGCACCGCCTCCCGGCTCTCGTCCACGAACGTGCAGCTCGCCGCGCCGCGGCTCAGCGCCTCGATCCCCAGCTGGCCCGTCCCGGCGAAGAGGTCCAGGACCCGCCTCCCCTCCACGTCGAACTGGATGATGTTGAAGACGGCCTCCTTCACGTTGTCTGTCGTGGGCCGGATATCGTAGTTGTCGGGGACCTTCAGCTTCCGCCCCCGCGCCGTTCCCGTGATGACGCGCATCCCGATCTCCTTTCAGTCCGCTCCCCCGTCCGGACCGGCCGCAGCCTCATCCGCCGGGCGCTCCTCCGCAGGCGTTCCCTCCTGCCCGTGGAAATAGCGGTATATCTTCCGCGCCGTGTCCTTCGGCACCACCGCGCACAGCTGCTCCTCCGTCGCCTCCCGGATCGCCTTGACGGACTTGAACGCCCGGAGCAGGTCGTTCTTCCGCTTGGGGCCGACCCCGGCGATCTTGTCCAGCGTCGACGCGTAGCTCTCGCTGCGCAGGGAGCGCTGGTAACCGATGGCCGTATCGTGGGTCTCCTCCTGGATGTTGCCCACCAGGGCGAAGAGCGCCTGGTCGGCGGATATCGAGATCTCCCGGCCCTCCGCGGTGACGAGGGCGCGGGTCCGGTGGCGGTCGTCCTTGACCATGCCGAAGGTTGGCACCTCCAGCCCCAGGTCCCGCTGGGCCTGCAGCGCGGTGGCCGCGTGGACTTCGCCTCCGTCGATCAGCAGCAGATCCGGCAGGGGCGCGAAGTGCGCGTCGCCGTCCAGATAGCGCTGAAAGCGGCGGGACACGGCCTGGTACATGCTGGCATAGTCGTCCGCGCCCTCCTGGTCGCGGATCCGGAAGCGTTTGTAGTCCCGCTTCAGGGGCTTGCCGTCCACATGGACGCTCATGGCCGCCACGATCCCCGTGTCGCCGAGGTTCGAGATGTCGAAGGCCTCGATCCGTCTGGGCAACTGTTCCAGGCCCAGGGCCTACTGCAGCCGCTCCAGGGCCTTGGACCGGCGCTGAGCCACGGTGGTGCGGCGCTGGATCTCCTCCCGGGCGTTGAGGGCCGCGTTCTCGATGAGGCGCATGCGCTCGCCGCGCTTGGGCGTCTCCAGATAGATCCGTCTCCCGGCCGTCTCGCTGAGCAGGGACTCCAGCTCCTCCCGGTCCTCGATCTCGCAGGGCAGCAGGACGGTCTTGGGCCAGCCGCCCCGGCGGGCGGTGTAGTATTGCCGGACCAGATCCGAGACCGCCTCGAAGTCGCCCTCCAGCGGCTCCTCCAGCATCTCCACATCCTTGCCCGCCAGATCGCCGTCCACGAAATGCAGCACGGTGAAACAGCTCTTGGCGCCGCGGGCGAAACCAACGGCGTCGGTATCGGCGAAGGCGGTGGCGATGACCCGCTGCTTCTGGGCCACGCTCTCGATGGCGCGCATCCGGTCCCGCAGCGTCGCCGCCTTTTCAAAGCGCAGTTCCTCCGCCGCTTGTTCCATCTGCGTGCGCAGTTCCGCCAGGAGCTCCCCGCTCTTGCCGTCCAGGATCAGCGCCGCCTGGCGCATCCGCGCCCGGTAGTCCTCCGGGTCGCTGTCCCGCAGGCACCAGCCCGCGCAGCTGCCCATGTGGTAGTTCAGACAGGGCCTGTCCTTGCCGACGTCCCGGGGGAAGCGGCGGCCGCAGTCGGGCAGCAGCAGCGCCTTCGAGATCGTGTCGATGATCTCCCGGGTCTGGGAGCGGCCGCCGAAGGGGCCGAAATAGCGGGCGCCGTCTTTGGCGCTGCGGCTGGAGAGCGTCATCTCCGGATACTCCTGCCGCAGATCCACGCGGATGAAGGGGTAGCCCTTGTCGTCCTTGAGCAGGATGTTGTAAT
>JAFZOC010000343.1 GCA_017550765.1 Oscillospiraceae bacterium | reverse complement strand
TGGACGAGGCCACCTCCTCCATCGATACCCGCACCGAGGCGATCGTCCAGCGGGGCATGGACAAGCTGAGGGAGGGCCGCACCGTCTTCGTCATCGCCCACCGGCTCTCCACGGTCATGGACGCGGACGTCATCATGGTCCTGGACCACGGCCGCATCATCGAGCGCGGCAGCCACGAGAAGCTGATCGCCGAGAAGGGCACCTACTATCAGCTCTACACCGGCGCCTTCGAGCTGGAGTGAGCTCATGCGTCCTGCATTTTGAGATCTGCGTTTTGAGAAAACGACACGCAGGCGGAAAGCTTTTCCGCCTGCGTGTCGCTGTCTCTATGGTCCGGTAGCACACCGCGCTCTTTCATCGATCGTCTTTCCGGTACTCCAGCAGGTCCCCCGGCTGGCAGTCCAGGGCGGCGCAGAGCTTTTTCAGCGTGGAGATCTTGATCGCCCGGGCCTTGCCGTTCTTCAGGACGGACATGTTGGCCAGGGTGATCCCCACCCGCTCGGCCAGCTCCGTGACGCTCATCTTCCGCCTGGCCAGCATCACGTCGATGTTGAATACGATCTCGTCTTCCATGGCTCTCTCAGATCGTCAGCTCTTCCTGCTCCTGGAGCAGGGCCGCCTTCATCACCAGGTGGGACAGGGCGGCCGCCGCCACGGAGATCGCCACGCCCACGAAGACCACGATCAGGCTCATCAGCGTGACCCCCGGGTGGCTCCAGTCCAGGAAAAGATAGAGGATGTTCCCCAGGAAAAAGAAGGCCGCGTCCCCGGCGGCAAGCCCGGAGATCCATTTCAGCAGCCGCGCGTTCTCCACGGAGAAGGAGCGGTCCCGTCCGATGTTCGCCGCGATGATCCAGCCGAAGGCCAGCGCCGCGTAGACCGGCAGCCCCGTCACCCAGATCAGCACCAGCCAGGGCCAGTAGAGGTGGTCGAAAGCGCCCTCCTCCGCCCCGGCGATGGACTGCCCCAGCATGGGCACCACCACCAGATAGATCACCAGGCCGCAGATCCCCACGCCCAGGATGATGAACTTCAGCCATCTGGCCAGCGTCTTCTGTCGCATCAAAAGTTCCCTCCTTGTCTTTGCCGTCTGCCCGATCCCGGCAGGGCGGCCCGGCAGGACGCGCTGCCGCGTCCCGCCCTCTCACCGTCCTTATAGCACGTCGTCTCTCGTATGTCAAGTAAAATTTATCGTAAAACGATAAATTCAGAAAGTTTAAGAAAAGGGGCTCCCTTTTTTCCCGCATGATGGTATAATGATCATCCAACGTAGCCGATCTGCCGCTGCGCTGGACCGCGAAGCGGCACGGCGGCGAGCCCTGGGTCTCTCCGCCCGGTGCCCACAGGACCGTCCGGCCGGTGCCCACAGGACTGTCCGGCCCGGTCGATCCCGGAAGGAGGAGGAACTGGATGAAAAAGCTCTTTTGTCTGTTGCTGACGGCATTGTCGCTCCTGGCGCTCTGCGCCTGCGGGCAGCCCGCCGCGGCGCCTGCGCCCTCGGAGGCGCCCGCCCCTGCAGAGCCGGCTCTGTCCGCAGAGAGCCCCGCGCCGGCCGATCTCCCCTCCGGCGAGGCGCCCGGAACGCCCGCGTCCCCAGACCCCGCCGCGCAGGAGCAGCTGGACCGGCTGGGGCCGGTCCTGGCGCA
>JAFZOC010000342.1 GCA_017550765.1 Oscillospiraceae bacterium | reverse complement strand
CTCCCGGAAGGCGCACCTGATCATCGCCACCGACAAGAAGGCCGCTTTCGAGGCCGGCGTCAGCTACATCTGCAAGCTGGCCTACGCCAGCGCCGTCACCGTGGTGGACGCCGCGCCGGAAGACACCGCCGGGATGGTGTCTGTGGTCACCGACAACGCCCGCATGTTCATGCCCATGGCGGAGCTGGTGGACCTGGCCAAGGAGCGCGCCCGGATCGAGAAGGAGCTCGCCAACGCCCAGAAGCAGCTGCAGGCCCAGATCGGCAAGCTCTCCAACCAGAACTTCGTCACCCGCGCGCCGGAAGCCGTCGTCAACGCCGAGCGGGAGAAGAAGGCCAAGCTGGAGGCCCTGATCGAGAACCTGCAGAAGAGCCTGGCGGACCTGGGCAAATGATGACCTCCGCCCATACGGATGCCCTGCGGATCGCGTGCCGCTACCTGGCGCGCGATCCGCTCCTGCACACGGACATGACCGAAGCGCTCCGACGCGGCCTGGGCCATGTCGTCGCCGCAGAAGAGACCGGCGTCCTGCTCTCCGTGGACGAGGGCTACTGCGGGATGCTCTCCTGCCGGGACGGCGAGACGGCCCTCCGCCTGCTGGGGGACCGTTCCTTCCCGCTGCTGGCCATCCATCAGGCGGACCAGGAGGCTTCGCTCTGCAGGAGCCTGGGGATGGAGACCTGGATGCGCTGCTATCAGGCGGTGTATGAGCACGAGCGCCCGCCCGTCCGGGACACGGCCGGCATCCGGCAGCTGACGGGGGAGCACCTGGACTTCCTCATCGCAAACTATCGCCATGAGGACAGCGAGTACCTGGCCTGGCGCCTGGAGCGGGGCGCCCTCTTCGGCGCTTTCCGGGAGGGACAGCTGGCAGGCTTCATCGGCAAGCACGCGGAAGGCTCCATGGGCCTGCTGGAGGTGCTGCCCGCCTGGCGCCGCCGCGGGATCGCCTCTTCCCTGGAGAGCTTTCTGATCGCCATGGAACTGGACCGGGGGAACAGGCCCTACTGTCAGCTCTTCACGGACAACAGCGCCTCCATGGCACTGCAGAAGAAACTGGGGCTCAGCATCGCGGAAGGTGAAGTCATCTGGCTGAGGAGCTCCCCCGTTTGACAGATCTTGCGCGAAAAAAACGGTATGATAACGCTGCATCTACGGATGCAGCGCATTTTTTTGCACAACGACGGAGAAAGGGGGCCGCAGCATGGAGCTCGGCACGGCGTATATGTCCGGCAGGCTGACCGTCAGCCTGCGCGGCGAGTTGGATCAGCATGAGGCGCGGGAGACGATGCGCGCGCTGGAGGATCTGCTGGAGGAGCAGCTCCCGCGGGAACTGGTCCTGGATCTGAGCGGACTGACCTTCATGGACTCCTCCGGGGTCGCACTGCTGATCCGGACGAGCCGTCTTGTCAGAGAACTCGGCGGGAAGATCTGGATCGAAGATCCGGCCCCGCAGCCAAAACGCGTCATCGAAGCTGCGGGGATCGGCCGGTCGATCCCGGTCGCCGTCCGCAGCCGATAGAAAGGAGCGAGCATGAGAGCACAAAACTACATAAAGCTGGACTTTCCCAGCAGGAGCCGGAACGAGGCCCTGGCCCGGACGGTGGCGGCGGCCTTCGCCGCGCAGCTGGACCCGACCATGGAGGAACTGGGCGACATCCGAACCGCGGTCTCCGAGGCGGTGACGAACTGCATCGTCCACGCCTACCCCGATACGGTCGGGGAGGTCCACATGCGCCTGCGGATCGTCGACGCGGACAGACTGGAGATCGTGGTGCAGGACAAGGGATGCGGGATCGAGGACGTGGAGAAAGCGCGGCAGCCGCTCTTCACCACCGGCGGAGAGGAGCGCAGCGGCATGGGCTTCACCATCATGGAGAGCTTCATGGACGGACTGCGGGTGCGGACGAAGCCGGGGAAGGGGACCACGGTGGTCATGGAGAAGAAGATCCGCTCCCGCACCCGACAGCGATGAAGGAGGAACTGCTGGACGTGCTCCGCGCGGCGCAGGCAGGGGACAAGGCGGCGGCGGGACAGCTGGTCGAAGCCAACAGCGGTCTGATCTGGAGCGTGGTGCGACGCTATCTGGGCCGGGGGACAGACCCGGAGGACCTGTATCAGCTGGGCTGCGTGGGCTTTCTGAAAGCGATCGCAGGTTTCGACACGGGATACGGGACCATGTTCTCCACCTATGCAGTGCCCAAGATCGCCGGAGAGATCCGGCGCTTCCTGCGAGACGACGGGATGATCAAAGTCAGCCGCTCGGTGAAGGAGCAGGCGGCCCAGATCCACTTTGCCCAGCAGACTTTGGAGCAGCGTCTGGGACGCGAGCCCAGCCTCCTGGAACTGTCACAGGAGACGGGGCTCTCCCCGGAGGATATCGCCTTCGCCGAGACGGCCACCGGACCTGCAGAGAGCATCCACCGTCAGAGTACCGAGGACGGCTTCAGTCTGGAGCAGGTCCTGGGGGACTATCTGGCGGAGGAACGGATGCTGGAGCGGGTGACGCTGCGGTCGCTGATCGAGAAGCTGCCGGAGAAGGAACGGAAGGTGATCGCGCTGCGCTACTACCACGGCATGACCCAGCAGAACGCCGCGAAGGTCCTGCACGTCTCCCAGGTGCAGATCTCCCGGCTGGAGCGGCGGGCGATCGAGACGCTGCGGGACATGCTGTGCTGAAACGGCCACAGCGTTGCGCTCTTCCCGATATCGGCGTGAGAAATGAAGACTTGACTTTGTTACCGATCACAGCTATAGTATATCCAGTCGGTACGGGTCGGACGATGGGAAACGGAGACCTGCGCGCGAACTCTTCCCGCTATCGATGCGCCCTTGCCTGGCTCGTGCGGGTAGGCTGCTCCGCAGCGTCGTTGGGGCTCCAACATATGCTTTAGACCGCACAGGGCATCCCTGGGCGGTCCTTGTTTTATCCGGAACGATCCATATACGAAGGAGAGCGTGAAGAAATGATCGTGGTCTTGAAGCCCGATGTGGGGCAGGAGAGAAAGAGCGAGCTCATACACTGGCTGGAGAGCCGAGCCCTTCGGGTCGATGTCTCGGAAGGCGAATACCAGACGGTCCTTGGTGCCATCGGCGATACCAGCGCTGTGGATCTGGATCTGGTGCGTGGCATGGAGGGCGTGGACAAGGTCACCCGGGTGACAGAGCCCTTCCGACGCAGCGACCGCAGGACCCATCCGGAGGACCTGATCGTCCGGGTCGGGAAGAGCCAGATCGGCGGCGGGCATTTCGCGCTCATCGCGGGGCCCTGCTCGGTGGAGTCCGAGGAGCAGATCGTGGCTGTGGCAAAGGCGGTCAAAGCTGCCGGCGCAGATATGCTCCGGGGCGGGGCGTTCAAGCCAAGGACCTCTCCCTACACCTTCTCCGGACTCAAAGCCAAAGGCCTGGAACTGCTGCGCATCGCCAAGGAAGAGACCGGCCTGCCCATCGTCAGCGAACTGATGGACGTGCGCAGCCTCGACCTGTACGAAGATGTGGACGTGATCCAGGTGGGCGCACGGAACATGCAGAACTATGATCTGCTCCATGCCCTGGGCCGCGTGGGGAAGCCGGTCCTCCTCAAGCGCGGGATCGCCGCGACTCTGGAGGAGCTCCTGCTGAGCGCGGAGCATATCATCGCCAGCGGCAACGAGCGTGTCATCCTCTGCGAACGCGGGATCCGGACCTTCTCCGACTATGCGCGGAACACCCTGGACCTGACGGCGGTCCCTGCGCTCCACGAGCTGAGCCGGCTGCCGGTGATCGTGGATCCCAGCCACGCCACCGGGATCGCGCGGATGGTGCCTCCTATGGCTCTGGCCGCAACGGCCGCCGGGGCCGACGGCGTCATGATCGAAGTACACAACGACCCGATGAACGCCCTCTGCGACGGGGCCCAGGCCCTGCGCCCGGAGGGATTTGAGAGCCTGGCCCGGAAGATCCGGCAGATCCGAAAGGTCGTGTGCCCATGATCCGCGCGGTCACGATCCGGGCCTCCCGGCAGTACGAAGTGCTGCTGGAGAGGGGCCTGCTGGACCGGGCGGGGCCGCTCTTGCGGGAGCTGAGCGCCGCCGGGACGGCCTGTGTCGTCGCCGGGGAGCGCGTGGCTCCGCTCTATGCCGAGTGCCTGCTCGCATCACTGCGCGGCGCGGGCTTTCGCACGCTCCTCTTCACCCATCGCTCCGGCGAAGAGCACAAGGACCTGCAGACCTATGCCGCGCTCCTGGACTTCCTGGCCCGGGAAGGTGTGGACCGCAGCGATCTGCTGGTCTCCCTGGGCGGGGGCGTCACCGGGGATCTGACCGGTTTCGCCGCTGCGACCTATCAGCGGGGCATGGACTATGTCCAGATCCCGACGACCTTGCTGGCGATGGTGGACGCTTCCGTGGGCGGGAAGACGGCGGTGGACCTGCCGGCTGGGAAGAACCTGGCGGGCTGCTTCTGGCAGCCCTTGTGCGTCCTCTGCGACCCGGATCTGCTGACGAGCTTGGATCCGGAGGAGCTTCGCTGCGGCGCGGCCGAGGTGATCAAGTGTGCGGTCCTTCGGGACAGTGTGATGTTCGCCTTCCTCGCCCGCGGCGGTCTGGACGCGGCGTGCTCTGACGCGGCGATCGGGCGCTGCGTGGAGATCAAGCGCGATCTGGTCGAAGCGGACGAGTTCGACCGCGGGCAGCGCCGGCTTTTGAACCTGGGGCACAGCTTCGGACACGCGATCGAGGCCTGCAGCGGATATCGTGTCCGCCACGGTCAGGCTGTGGCGATCGGGATGGCCATGGTCGCCCGCGCTGCCGCCGCGAAGGGGATCTTCCCGGCCGACGAGCGGGACGCGCTGCTGGGACTGCTGGGCGCTTTCGGGCTCCCGACCCACACGGACAGCGCGCCTGAGGCGCTCTCGGAGCAGATCCGGCAGGACAAGAAGCGCTCCGGCGATACGATCTGCCTGGTCGTGCCGGAGCGGATCGGCAGCTGCCGCATCCTGCCGGTGCCGCTCACGGAGATCCCGGACTGGATCCGGCTGGGAGGCGCCTGATGGACAGAGAGATCGCGCCCGGCCCGCGCTATGGCGTCGTCCGTGCGCCGGCCTCCAAATCCCAACTGCACCGCCTGCTGATCTGCGCGGCCGTGGGACAGGGCGAGACGGAGATCTGCTCCGACGGGCTCTCCCGAGATGTCGACGCGACCAGAGACTGCCTCTGCGCACTGGGCGCCCGGATCCGGCAGCCGGAGCCGGGACGGCTCCGTGTCACGCCGATCGCATCCCCGGATAGGGGGGAGCGGACGCTCCCCTGCGGTGAGAGCGGCTCGACTTTGCGCTTCCTGCTGCCCCAAGCGGGCGTTCTGGGCTGCGAGGCGCGTTTCCTGTGCGAGGGACGTCTGCCCCGGCGCCCGATCGGGCCGCTGGCGGATGCCCTGCGGGAACACGGCATGGAGATCGAAGAGGACGGAGCGGCGCTCGTTGCGCGGGGCGTCCTGCGACCGGGCACGTACACGATCGGCGGCGAAGTGTCCTCTCAGTTCGTTTCGGGGCTGCTGATGGCTCTGACGCTCCTTGAGGGGGACAGCAGCCTTCGCGTGACGGGACGGATCGTTTCGTCGCACTATATCCGCATGACGGAGGAGGTCCTCCGCCTCGCCGGCATCCGCTTCGAGAGCTCGGAGGAGGGCTATCGCATCCCCGGCGGACAGCGCCCCGCGCTCCCGGCCCAGATCCGGGCAGAAGGGGACTGGTCCAACGCCGCGGTCTTCCTCTGTATGGGCGCCTTGTCTCCCCGGGGGATCTGCGTGTCGGGCCTCGATATGAGTTCTGCCCAGGGCGACCGCGCGATCCTGGAGATCCTGCGCCGCTTCGGGGCGAAGGTCCAGACGGAGGGAGACGAGATCTCCGTCTGTCGAGAGCGCCTCCGGGGTATCGAGATCGACGCGGAGCAGATCCCGGACCTCATCCCGCCGCTGAGCGTCTTGGCCGCGGCGGCCGAGGGCGAGACCAGGATCTTCAACGCCGGGCGCCTGCGGACAAAAGAGTCCGACCGGCTCTCCAGCAGCGCGGCGCTCCTGCGCGCTGTGGGGGCGGAGGTCCAAGAGGGACCGGCGGAACTGCGGATCTTCGGAAGAGGCGTGCTCTCCGGCGGGACGGCGGACAGTTTCGGGGACCATCGGATCGCCATGTCCGCGGCACTGGCGGCCTGCGCGAGCAGGGGACCGGTGCTGATCCACGGCGCGGATCGCGTCGAAAAATCATATCCCAGGTTCTGGGAGGACCTGGATGCATTGAAGGTGGGCGTGAGATGAACAGCTACGGTGAGAACATCCGCCTGACGATCTTCGGCGCTTCCCATGCGCCGTCGGTGGGCATGGTCCTGGACGGCGTCCCGGCGGGGGAGCCGATCGACCGTGCGGCCCTGCAGCGCTTTCTGGACCGACGCGCGCCGGGCCGGAACAGCTGGTCTACGGCGCGGCGGGAGACCGACGCGCCCGATATCCTCTCCGGCATCGTCGACGGGCGTACCTCTGGGGCGCCGATCGCGGCGACGCTGCGGAACAGCGATGCCCGCCGCGAGGACCAAGACGCGATCCGAGATCTCCCGCGCCCGGGCCATGCGGACTTCAGCGCCTGGGCCAAATATGGCGAGCAGCGGGATATCTCCGGCGGCGGGCCCTTTTCCGGGAGGATGACGGCGCCGCTCTGCATCGCGGGAGGGATCTGTCTGCAGATCCTCGGGCGGGAAGAGATAACGGTCATCTCCCGCATCGCGGAGATCGGCGGGATCGAAGACGCGGGGGACCTCGACCGTTCTACCGCTGAAAAGGAGTTCCCGGTGATAGACGACGACCGGGGCGCCGCCATGCGGGACGCGATCGCCTGTGCGAGAGCCGAGGGCGACTCTCTGGGCGGGATCGTGGAATGCGCGGTCCTGGGGCTCCCGGCAGGCCTGGGCGGGCCACTTTTTGAGGGGCTGGAGAGCCGCATCGCGAACATCTGCTTCGCGATCCCGGCAGTGAAGGGGATCGAGTTCGGCGCGGGCTTCGGCGCCGCCCGGCTCCGGGGGAGCGAGAACAACGATCCCTTCGTCCTGCGGGAGGGCCGCGTGGAGACCAGTCGCAACGCCTGCGGCGGGATCCTGGGCGGGATCTCCACGGGGATGCCCCTGCGCTTTCGCGTGGCGTTCAAGCCCACGCCCTCGATCGCGAAGGAACAGGACACGGTGGACCTGCGGGCCATGTGCGAGAGGAAGATCTGCGTCTCCGGGAGACACGATCCCTGCGTCGTGCCCCGGGCCGTCCCGGTGGTCGAAGCCGCGGCGGCGATCGTGATATACGACGCGCTGCTGGCCCGGAAGAAGGAGCTGGGGCGATGGACCTGACGGATCACAGACAGGAACTGGATAAGATCGACCGGGAGCTCACAGGGCTCTTCCTGCGGCGCATGGAGATCTGCGGCGAGATCGGCGACTGGAAGCGGGCGGAAGGCCGCCCCATCCTGGACGCAAAGCGCGAACAGGAGGTGCTGACAGCGCTCTCCGCCCTATGCCCGCCCTACCGGCAGGGCGAGCTCCGCGCCCTCTACGGTGAGATCTTCGCGCTGAGCCGGGAGTCCCAGCGCAGGCGGACGACGTCGCTCCGCTGCGGCTTGCTGGGCGAAAAGCTGGGCCACAGCTATTCGCCCCAGATCCACGGGATGCTGGCGGGCTACCGCTACGAGCTCTTTGAACGCGCCCCGGCGGACGTCGCCTCCTTCGTGCGGGAGGGGGACTGGGACGGGCTCAACGTGACGATCCCCTATAAGAAGACGGTGCTGCCCCTCTGCGACGATCTCTCGGAGACGGCGCGGGAGATCGGCAGCGTCAACACCCTGATCCGCCGCCCGGACGGCGGCGTCTACGGCGACAACACCGACGCCTACGGTTTCGAACTGCTGCTGCGGCGCCTGGGCGTGGACGTCGCTGGGAAGAAGGCTCTGGTGCTCGGCAGCGGCGGGGCCTCCGCCGCGGTCTGCTGGGTGCTGCGCAAGCACGGCGCGAGCCCTGTGATCGTCGTCTCCCGGAGCGGGGAGGACAGCTACGCGGATCTGGACCGCCACGCCGACGCCCGTCTGATCGTCAACGCCACGCCTGTGGGCATGTATCCCCGCAACGGCGAGTCGCTCATCGACCTCCGGCGCTTCCCCGCCTGCGAGGGCGTGCTGGAACTGATCTACGATCCGGCGCGCACGGCCCTGCTGCTCCAGGCGGAGCGGCTCCATATCCCCCATGCAAACGGCCTCTTCATGCTGGTGGCCCAGGCGCTGCGGAGCGCGGAACAGTTCGTCTCCCACGCCATGGATGAGGGCCAGATCGAACGGATCGAGGGCGTCCTGTCCCGGCAGACGGAGAACATCGTCCTGGTCGGGATGCCCGGCTGCGGGAAGAGCGAGATCGCCCGGCGCCTGGGAGAGATCTTGCAACGGCCGGTGCTGGATGCGGACAAGGAGATCGGGAAGGCCGCGGGCATGTCCATCCCGGAGATCTTCGCCAGCGAGGGCGAAGAGGGCTTCCGCAGAAGGGAGACCGAGGTCCTGCGGGAGCTGGGCAAGCGCTCCGGCATGGTCCTCTCCACCGGCGGGGGCTGCGTCACCCGGGAGGAGAACTACGATCTGCTGCATCAAAACGGCAGGATCGTATGGCGGCAGCGGGCAGTGGAAAAGCTCGCCCGGAGCGGACGGCCGATCTCCCTCAGCCGGGACCTGTACGAGATCTATGCCGAGCGCGAGCCGCTGTATCGCCGCTTTGCAGACCATATCATCGAAGAGACGGACACCGTCGAAGAGGCGGTGGAGAAGATCCTGGAGGTGTTGGGATGAGAGTGCTGGTCTTGAACGGGCCCAACCTGGATCTGCT
>JAFZOC010000001.1 GCA_017550765.1 Oscillospiraceae bacterium | reverse complement strand
ATCTACTACCCCAAGGTCAAGGCGGCCATGCAGGGCGAGGACTTCGAGACCAAGGGCGAGAGCATCAACTTCGCCAACGGCAAGCTGAAGTTCAAGGCCAGCAAGTGCAACGCCGGCAAGTGGAAGGTCGTCAGCGCGGCCAAGACCACGGCGGATGCCGCCAAGACCTGGGTGGACACCATGCTGGGCGTCAGCAGCGGCGGCGGGACGACCTGATATGGTCGTCTTCCGGTATCGGGGCGGCGAGTACCGCCTCTATTTCAACGGGCTGCTCCTCTATGCCTTCTATGACCGCTACGGCCGCGAGGGCGGCCTGGTGGAGCGGATGGAGCAGGAGGGGAAGGACGGCCTGGAGGTCAACGTCTGGCTCCTGTGCGAGCTGACGCGCCAGGCGACGCTGTACCGGCGCTTCCTGGGCGAAGAGACGGGCGAGGGCGAGGTCCTGGCCTACTCCAGGACCCTCGTCGCCGTCACGCCGGCCGAGATCCCGGAGATCCGCAACGCCGTCGCGCTGGCGGTGGCCGAGGGCTTCCGCCGCGAACATCTGAGCGCGGAGGAGCAGGATCCCTGGCTGCAGGAGATCGAGGCGCAGAAACACGCAAAAAAAGCGCGACCCGGGCGGAGTATCAGAGCATGGTCACAAAGGCTCTGGGCCTCTCTCTCAAAGAGGGGATGATGCTCCCGCCCGGGGTCGTGCTGGATATGCTCCAGGTCCAGAGGCCCGACAAGGAGGAAAACGATGGCGACACGGACGATCGGCGCGAGCATCAGGCTTGACGGCGAGCGCCAGTTCAACAAGGCGATGCAGGACGTCAACCGGAACCTGCGCACCATGAGCGCGGAGGTGCGGGCGGCCGAGAGCGCGTTCCTCACCCAGGGCAGGACGCAGGAGACCCTGCGAGGGAAGCAGACAGCCCTGCAGGCGGCCTACGACCAGACGCGGAAGAAGGTCCAGATCCTGTCCGATCAGCTGAAGGATCTGGAGGCGCACCAGATGGGCGAGTCCGCCGAGGCGGACCGGGTCCGCGCGTCGCTGGCGGGCACGGTGGCGCAGATGAACAGCTACGAGGCCGCCCTCCGGAAGGTGGACGGCGAGCTGGAGGATCTGGCGAGGAGCGGCGAGGAGGCGTCCGAGGGGATCCAGGCATCCGGCGAGAGCGCCGAAGAGGCCGCCGGCGGGCTGGACTCGATGGACATCGCGCTGGGCAGCCTGTTGGCGGACCTGGCCACGAAGGGCGTGGAGCTGCTCAAGGAGATCGGGCAGATCGGCATCGAGTACAACGCCCAGATCGAGAGCTACACCATGGCGATGACGACCGCCCTCGGTTCCGCCGAGGCGGCCGCCGCCGCGATCGCGGACATCAAGCTGGACGCGGCGGTGACGCCCTACTCCGTGGACGCGCTGGTGCGGGCCAACCAGCTCCTCATCGCCGCCGGCGAGAGCGCGGGAGACGCCCGCGAGACGGTCATGGCGCTGTCCGACGCCGTGTCCGCCACCGGGGGCGGCAACGACGAACTGCAGCGCATGGCTCAGAACCTGCAGCAGATCAAGAACGTGGGCAAGGCCTCCGCCATGGACATCAAACAGTTCCAGATGGCGGGCATCGACGTCTACGGCATCCTGGCCGACTATACGGGCATGGCCATCGACCAGGTCTCGGAGCTCACGGTGACCTACGACCTGCTGTCCAAGGCGCTCCGGAACGCGGCCGGCGAGGGCGGGAAGTATTTCGGCGCCAACGCCGCCCAGGCGTCCACGCTGAACGGCCAGATCTCCACGCTGCAGGACAATGTGAAGTCCAAGCTGGGCGAGGCCTTCCAGGGCGTGAGCGACACGCTCTCCCAGAAGCTGCTCCCGGCGGCGAACGAGTTCATCTCGGGCATGGACATGGGGCAGCTCCTGGAGCAGTTGGACCGCTTCCTGGACATCGCCCTGGCGGTGGGCGGCGCGGTGACGGCCATTACCGCCCTGTCGAAGCTCCTGAGCTTTGTAAACGCCTGGTCGGCAGCGGCGGCTGCGATCAAAGTCGCCAACGGCGCGCTGACGGCCACCGGCATCGAGCAGGCCGTCGTAAACGGACAGGTGAGCGCAGGCGCGGTGATCTACGCGGCGCTGACCGGTGAGATCGATGCGGCAACGGTCAAGCAGCTGGCGCTGAACATCGCGATGGCGGCCGCGCCGTACGCGATCGTCGCGACTGCCGTCGCGGGCATCGTACTGGCGCTGCGCGGGCTCAGCAGAGAGGCGGAGGAACTGACCAAGACGCTCTCGGAGCCCTGGCTGGAGTCTGACAACATCGAGGAGGTCAAGCAGCAGCTCGACGAGGTCAAGGCCAAGTACGAAGAGGTGCGGGCCGCCTTCGATGACCCCTGGGACGAGCGCTACACCTGGTTCGACGTCAAGGCCTACCGGGACGCCGTCGAACAGCTGGAGGCGCACTATGAGGAGCTCAAGGCCGCCGAGGAGGCCGCGGCACAAGCCGAGGCGGAGCACCAGGCCTATCTGCAGACGACCGCCGGCAAGATCGAGACCGTGAGCGAGAAGCTGGCCGAGCTCCAGACGGCCTACGACGAGGCCTACCAGTCGGCCTACGACAGTCTGACCGGCCAGTTCGGGCTCTTCGAGAAGGCGCCGGAGGTGGTCACCACCTCCACGGAGGCGATGATCGAGGCGCTGGAGAGCCAGGCCCAGTACTACAACGACTACGCGGACAACCTGGAGAAGATCCGGGAGCTGACCTCGGACAGCATCGGGCTCAACGCGGACCTGGTGGCGGGGCTCAACGACGGCTCCGCGCAGTCCGTGGCCGCCGCGGCGTCCATCGTCAAGGGCTATGAGGAGGCGCTGGCGCAGGGGGACGAGGCCGCGGCAGCCTATATCGACAGCCTCAACACGGCCTTCGAGGCCCAGAAGGAGGCGGCCGAGCGCGCAGCCGAGGAGATGGTCCAGGACCGCAAGGCGGAGATCGACGAGCTCACGGAGGAGCTGGACGCGCTGAAGGAACAGCTGGCGATGGAGGACGCGGCCGACAAGGGCTATCTCGCCATGACCGAGTACTACCGCGGCATGATGGAGAAGATGGGCGACATCGAAGACGGGATGACGGACGCCGGCGCCGATGTCCTGGCCGCGTTCCAGGCGGGGCTGTCCAGCGGCAAACTGGTGCTCCCGCCGATCCACTACTGGATCGGACGCGGCGGCGCGGTGGACGGCTATCACGCCACCGGCCTGGACTACGTCCCCTTCGACGGCTATATCGCGGAGCTGCACCGGGGCGAGATGGTCGTCCCGGCGGACGCCGCGCAGGCGCTCCGGCAGGGCGGCGGCACGAAGAACGAGGTCAACATCTACACCACGGAAGTGACCGAGGCGGTCGTGGACTACATCTACCAGCGAGTGATGGAACGCGGGGGTGGCGAGGTATGAGACGATTCTATCTGCAGGACCAGGACGGCGTGCGGCAGGGCCTCAACGGCGAGAGCGGCATCCGTCTCGGGGACCCGAGCGGGCTGGGCGTGAGCTTTTCCACCAGCTTCATGGACCTGGGAGAGGACCACTTCCGCGTCGCGGACCGCAGGACCCAGCAGGGGCAGGTCGTGTGCACCCTGAGCTTCGTGAAGTCGGCCTACAGCCGCTACCGCCAGTTCTGCGACTGGTGCGCGGCGGCGCAGGAGCTCTATCTCGTCTACGTACCCTTCGGGGACCAGGAGTATCTGCGGCAAGTGGAGCTGGACTATCTGACGAAGACGGAGCTGGGGCACGGGAAGTGGCTCGCGGTCCCGGCGGCCTTCAAGTGCCTGACGCCCTGGTATCAGGCGACGCCGGCGGAGCTGTCGCTCACGGTCCGGAGCGGGCCGCGCAAGCGGTACAGCTACCGCTATACCTCGGGGCTCCGCTACGGCGGGGAGTCGGTCGGCGATATGTCCGCGCAGATCTCCCCGGCGGGGCATCTCCCCTCGGGCATCGTGCTGCGCTATCACGGCGCGAGCACGGAGCCCACCGTCAGCCTGACGGGGGCGCGCAGCGGGAAGATCTACGGGATCTGCGCGCTGAGCGCGTCCTGCGGCGCGACCGATACGCTGGAGCTGTCCACGCGCAAGGGCGACTGCCACGTGGTCAAGATCGGGGCGGACGGGACCAGGACGGACCTTCTCGACAAGGTCGACCTGGCCCACGACCCCTATCCCCGCGCGCCGGTGGGAGAGGCCTCCGTGTTCCGTCTGGAGAGCCCGGCCCAGATCGCGGGCAGCGCGACGCTGCTGGTCTATACGTACTGGAGGACCGTGTGATGGACGCCTATCTCAGGTCCTACCAGACCTTCCACACGCTCTCCCGGCGGGACGTCCTGTCCTGGGACCTCTGCAGGGACGCGTACGCGGCGGAGAACTCCTCCGTGACCATCTCGGGGGACGACATCCCGGGGAGCATGGCCAAGAACTGGCTGAAGCTGGACGGCGCGGTATACCTCATCGGGACCGTGACGCCCGGGAAGGGCACGACCAAGCTCACGCTCCGGGCGCCGGAGGAGATGTTCGACCGCCCGCTCCTGTATCAGGAGGAGGCGCAGCCGGCGAGCATCGGCGCTTTCATCGCGGCGACGATCGCGGCGGGCTGGACCGGGCAGACGGATCTGGTCTACGCGACGCCCTACCTGCAGGTCGCCGTGCTGGACGAGAGCGCCTTCGTCCCGCCGGAGACGGACGAGGAAGGCATGTGGTCCCTCCTGGACTACATCCGCGCCGTGCGGCGGAGCCGGGGCGTCGTGCTCCGCTTCTCCGTCAGCAGGGACACCCTGCGGATCGAGATCCGCCACGCGCAGACGCGGACCCACGCGCTCGAGGCGGACGACGGGCACACCGTCGTCACCACCTCCGCCTTCTCCGCGTCCGCCCTGGCCAAGATCAGCACGATCCAGCCGGTGGACACCGGGGAAGTGGACGAGCAGGGCGAGAAGATCTATGCCCGCGAAGTCCGCGACTGGTATCTCGCCGCCGACGGCAGCGTGTCCGAGACCCTGCCGGCGAGCCGCGCGAAGGGCGAATGGAAGAGCACGGTGCTCTCCGAGACGGACGATCCGGAGGAGAAGGTCACCGAGCTCTTCGCCGCCTCGAACAGCAGCTCCCACAAGATCGAGCTGTCCAGCGACGTCGAGATGGCGGTCGGGGACCGTTTCCGGATCCGGCTCAACGGGGAGATGACCGAGGGCACGGTCGAGGCGGTCCGGATCAGTTCAGGCGAGAGCCTCCCGCTGTACAAGTCGGGGGAGCTGGCGACCACGCTCACGGACAAGGTGCGCAGCATCAGCGCCGGCGCGTCGGTCGCCCCTGCCGCGCAGACCTACGCCGTGGGGGACGTGTACATCACCACGAGGGCGGGCGACCCGGCGCAGCTCCTGGGCTACGGCGCCTGGGAGCAGCTGAGCGGGCGCTTCCTCTTCGCGGCGGACAGCCAGCGACCGGCCCGCGCCAGAGGCGGGGCGGAGCAGCACACGCTCAGCGTCCGGGAGCTGCCCGACCTGGATCTGCCCGTCAAGTACAACGACAGCCAGCAGCTCGTCATGACCGCCGCGGCGGCCAGCGGCTCGGCCAGGACCGTCCCGCAGATCACCAGCGGGACCGGGACGCTGTCCGCCCACCTGAGGGGCAGCGGCGAGGCCTTCTCCATCATGCCGCCGTTCTACGCGGTCTATGTGTGGATCAGAAAGGAGTAGTGGATGAGCATCTATCTTCAGGGCGTGACCTTCGCGGACCAGGAAGTCACGCCGGCCGACGACGGCGCGGCCTGCGCGGCGCGCCAGTCCGACGGCGTACTGACCGGCTGCGCGATGAGCGCGCTCGGCTCGACGCTGACGCTGGGGGCGGGCCTCCTGATCGTCTGCGGGCGCGTGGTCCGCGTGGCCTCGAGCCAGAGCATCGCGGTGACCGGGGCGTCCTCCGGCTACGCCAGGCTCCTGCTGACGCTGGACATGTCGCAGACGGCGACCGAGAGCGATTTCAAGCAGGCGCGGCTGGACGTAGAGTACGCGTCTACGCGGGCCGGCTTCAACGCGCTGACCCAGCAGGACGTCAACAGCGGCGGCACGACCTAT
>JAFZOC010000341.1 GCA_017550765.1 Oscillospiraceae bacterium | reverse complement strand
CCTGCGCCCGCCGGAAGGAGCTGATCCGATGGAGATGAAACACTGCATGCAGTGCGGCGCGCCGCTGCGCCTGCGCGAGCACCCCACCGAGGGCCGTCTCATCCCCTGGTGCGACAGCTGTGAGAGCTACCGCTGGCCGGTGTTCAACACCGCCGTCAGCATGGTGGTCATGGACGAGGCCAGGGAGCGCGTGGTGCTGATCCGGCAGTACGGCCGCCCGGCCTGGGTGCTGGTCGCAGGTTATGTAAACCAAGGCGAGGACGCCGAGGACGCCGTCGTCCGGGAGGTCCGGGAGGAACTGGACATGACGGTGACCAGTCTCCGCTTCAACCACAGCCGCTACTTCGCCCCCACCAACACCCTGATGCTGAACTTCAGCGTCACCGTGGCGGAGACAGAGCCCCATCCTGACTTTGAGGTGGACGACTGGGCCTGGTGGTCGGTCGACGAGGCCCGGGCGCACATCAAGCCCGGGAGCCTGGCCGAGGCCTTCCTGAACGGCAGTTTCGACGGGGTCTACCGTTTCCCGGAGAGGTGCCCGGTATGAACGGCGCGCGGGAAGACTGGCGGCTGCAGGTCCTCGAGGGCATGGGGGCCTTCAACCGGCTGGTAGGCCTGCAGCCCGAGGCCGTGGGCCAGGGCTGGTGCCGGGTGGTCTGCCCGATCCGGCCGGAGCATCTGAACCCCCAGGGCGGGGTCCACGGCGGCATGAGCGCCACGCTCATGGACGTGGCCGCCGGCATCTCCGCCATCTACGCCGGAGAGGGAGCGCGGCCCATCGTGACCCGGAGCGCATCGGCGCACTATCTGCGGCCGCTGAAAGGCGGCTCCATGCGGGCCGAAGGCCGGGTCGTCAAGGCGGGACGGCACATCTGTCTGTCCCGGGTCGAGGTCTATGACGAGGAAGACCGCCTCTGCTGCGTGGGCGACTTCGAGATCTTCTATACCGACTGACCCGGACGGCCGGGCAGTCGGCGGGCGGCAGGGCCGCCTGCGGAGAGGCCGTCTGCCGTGCCGCCTCCCCGCAGGGCTGCCTCCCCTATCTCAGCAAAAGGACGCGAAAAGGACGAAATGGACGAAAAGAAAACATCCTGGCTCTACCGGGTGGTCCGCTGGCTCGTGTGGCTCTTCTCTCCCAAGTTCCGGGTGGAGGGCGCCGAGCGGCTCCCGGAAGAGCCTTGTATCATCGTTGGCAACCACAGTCAGATGTTCGGCCCCATCGCCGGGGAGGTCTTCCTGCCGGACAAGCCCTATATCTGGTGCGCCGGCGAGATGATGCACCGGGACGAGATCGCCGCCTACGCCTATCGGGATTTCTGGTCCAAGGAGCCCAGGGCCTTCCGCTGGCTCTTCAGGCTCCTGAGCCACCTGATCGTGCCTCTGGCCATGCTGATCTTCCACAACGCCCGCACCATCGGCGTCTATCACGACGCCCGGCTGATCTCCACCTTCCGGGAGAGCATCCAGATCCTCCAGGGGGGCCGGAACGTGCTGATCTTCCCGGAGTGCTACGACGAGCACAACGACATCGTCCACGCCTTCCAGGAGAAGTTCGTGGACCTGGCCCGCATGTACTACCGGAAGACCGGGAAGGCCCTGCGCTTCGTGCCGCTCTATGTGGCCCCGGAGCTGAAAACGCTGTTCTACGGCGAGCCGGTCGTCTTCGATCCGGAGGCGCCCATCGAGGCGGAGCGGACGCGGATCTGCGCCTGGCTCATGGACCAGATCACCGCCATCGCCCAGGCCCAGCCCCTGCACCGCGTGGTCCCCTATCCCAACCTCCCCAGGCGGGCCTGGCCCACAAATCTCCCCTCCGAGGTCAAAAAGATGAAAAGACAGCCATCCGATCACAGCGGCTCCTCCCTGATGAAGAGACAGCCATACGATCATAGCGGCTCCTCCCTGATGAAAAGACAGCCATCCGATCATAGCGGCTCCTCTCTGATAAAGAGACAGCCTTACGATTATAGCGGTTTCTCCCTGACGAAGCTGAACGAGCCCCGCTTCTCCCACGCCCTGCTCCTGCTGGGCTGGATCTTCTACTTCACCATGTACTTCATCACTGAGGACCTGATCCCCGCCGAGCGCTGCCATCCGATCCACTGCGCGCTGGACGACCTCATCCCCTTCAACGAAGGCTTCGTGTTCTTCTATGTGGGCTGGTACTTCCTGGTCTTCGGCTCGCTGATCTACACCTTCTTCTACCATGTGGAGGGGTTCAAGAAGCTGCAGATCTTCATCATCACCACCCAGGTGGTGGCCATGGCCTGCTATGTGATCTGGCCCAGCCGTCAGGACCTGCGCCCGGAGGTCTTCCCCCGGGAGAACGTGCTCACGGCCCTGATGGGCTTCATCTACTCCTTCGACACCAGCACCGGCGTCTGCCCCTCCCTGCACGTGGGCTATTCCCTGGGCATCCTCTCGGTGGCTCTCAAGGACCGGGAACTGGCCTGGGGCTGGAAAACGGCTCTGGCCGTCTTCGTGGTCATGATCTGCGTGTCGGTCTGCTTCGTCAAGCAGCACTCGGCCCTGGACGTGGTCGCCGCCCTGCCCCTGGGCCTGCTGGCGGAGATCGTGGCCTATGGGAAGAGCTACTGGCTGCCGCGGCTGCGGCATGAGCCCGTCGCCGACTGAGCCTCTCCCGCAAAAAGAGCATCGCGAGGTCCCTCGACCTCGCGATGCTCTTTTCGTATCCTCTGTGCCGGCCCTTCTGTACCGTCTCTGCGGCTGTCCGGCGTCAGGCCAGCCAGCGGACTTCGCCCGTGGCGATGTCGTACACCGCGCCGCAGATCTCCAGATCCTCCGCCGGGATCTCCGGGTGATATGCGAACTCCCGCCGCAGCAGCTCCACGCCATGGCGCACGTTCTTCTCACAGGCCCGGTCCGGGTCCCGCTCCGCGCCGACCGCCCGGGCGATCTCGTCGGTGATGCTCTGGATGAGGCCCTCGCCGCCTCCGGAGAGCGCCGCGCCGACGGCGCCGCAGCCGGTGTGCCCCAGCATCAGGATCATGCGGCAGTGGAGATGGGCCGCCGCGTATTCCACGCTGCCCAGCTGATGCCGGTCCAGGACGTTGCCGGCCACGCGCACCACGAAGAGCTCCCCCAGCCCCGCGCCGAAGATCTGCTCCGGGATCACCCGGGAGTCCGAACAGGCGATGACGATGGCGTAGGGCCTCTGGCCCTCCTCCGCCGTCTCCCTCCGCCGTGCCGCCGTCTCCCCTTCCAGCGCCTGCCAGCGGGCGTTCCCCGCCGCCAGTCTTCCGCGGATATCCGATCGTTCCATCCCGATCCCTCCTTTGCCCCGATCCTAGCACCTTCCGGATGATCTGTCAACACCCGCCGGCGTTCTCGCTCGGCAGTCGGCCCGGACGTTGGTCTGGCGCGCCCCGCAGCCGATCTTCCCCTCTTTTGTTTGGAAGTCCGTTCTATGGGACGGACGTCCTGTTAGGATGAGCGCGTAAAGACAAAAAACAGGGAGGGATCATCCATGAACGAGAACATACCTTGCACCACCAGCAGCCCGATGCAGACCCTGACGGGCCTGATGTACCTGGCGGCCTTCATCCTGGCCGTGACGCTCATCGTCCTGGCGCTGTGAGAGCCCGGACCGCGCCGGCCGGGCGGTATCAAGAGCGCCTGGGGCAGCGGAAGAGGCGGCAGATCTGAGAACTGCCGCCTCTTCCTGTTTCCGATCCGTCGGATCCGCCCCTCAGTCCAGCACGGTGACGCGCTCGATCACCGGCTGCTCCGCTGCCGGGATCGTGCCGTTGTTGTCGACGGGCCTGGCGTCCCTGGCGATCTGCTCCACGATCTCCATCCCCTCGGTGACCCAGCCGAAGGCGGCATACTGGCCGTCCAGGAAGCTGGCGTCGCCCACGCAGATGAAGAACTGGGAGCTGGCGCTGTCATAGGGCCGCGCCCGGGCCATGGAGACGACGCCCTTCTGGTGGGAGATCCCGTTCTCCCAGCCGTTGAGCGCGAACTCGCCCTTGATGTTCGTCCCGGAGCCGCCGGTGCCGTTGCCCAGGGGGTCGCCGCCCTGGATCATGAAGCCGTCCATGATCCTATGGAAGGTCAGCCCGTCGTAGAAGCCGCTCCCCGCCAGGTCCAGGAAGTTCTGGACCGTGATGGGCGCGGTGTCGGCGTCCAGCTCGAGAATCACCGTGCCGTAGTCCCGGATCTCCAGCTCCACGTGATGCAGGCCGTGGATGCCCTCCGGCTGGGCCTCAGTCTCGCCCTTCGCAGGCTCGGCATCGGGCACGTCCTCCGGCGCGTCGCTCGCCGTGGTCGTGGTCGGCGCGGCGCTCTGGCCGCAGGCTGTGCAGCTCAGGAGCAGCAGGGCCGTCAGCAGCAGGCAAAAAACAGTTCTCAGCGTTCTCATGTGTCTTTCCTCTCTTCCTCCTGGTAGCGTTCCGCCTGGCGGACCGTCTCTGTCAGGTAGCGCGCGGCCTCCACCGGGTACTTCCCGGCAGCGGTCTCGCCGGTGATCATGACGGAAGCCGCCCCGTCCAGCACGGCGTTGAAGATATCGCTGACCTCGGCCCGGGTGGGCACGGGGCTCTGCTCCATGGAGGCGAGCATCTGGGTCACCACCATGAACGCCCGCCCCGCCTCCCGGCAGGCAGCGGCGATGTGTTTCTGTGCCGCGGGCAGCTCCCAGAGGGGCATGGCGTTGCCCAGGTCGCCCCGGGCGATCACGATCTCGTCGCAGGCGGGGAGCAGTTCCGGCAGCATCCGCAGGCCCGCCCGGCTCTCCACCTTGGCCAGCAGCCGCACATGGCCGCAGCCCGCGGCGTCCAGGGCGGCGCGGACCTCCTCCAGATCCCGCCGGGAGCGGACGAAGGGCTGCATCAGGGCCGTGACACCGGTCTCCCGGGCCTGGGCGATGTTCCGCAGATCCTCCTCCGTCAGCGCCGGGAGGCGGATCTCCCGCCCCGGCAGCGCCACGCTCTTGCGGCCGAGGAGCATCCCGCCCCGGGTCACATGGGCCTTCCCGCCCCGGACCGTGGTCAGCAGCAGCTTCCCGTCGTCCAGCAGCAGCTCCTGCCCGGGGGCCAGGGCGGCGCGCACCGGCTCCGGCAGGGGAAGCGCGTCCAGGTCGAAGGTCTCCCCCGCCCGCAGCAGCAGCGGCGCGGGCAGGGCGCCGACCCGCAGTTCCGGCCCCTGCATGTCGATCAGCAGCTCCGGCTCCGTCCCCGCGCGGGACGCGGCCTCCCGCAGGGCGTCGAGCGCTCCCCCGGCCTCCCGCAGCCCCACATGGCTGAGGTTGAGGCGCATGCCGCCGATCCCCAGGCGCAGCATCTGCTCCAGGGTCTCCGCGCTGGCGCAGGCGGGCCCCAGGGTCCCGTAGATCCGTGTCCTCATGGCGCGCTCCTCTCCCCCCGGCTGAGACGGGCCAGGGACTTGGAGAGCTCCACCGCCTCCTGCGTCACGGGCACGACGCCGGCGTCCGTCACCACGACGCTCTCCATGGGGATGTGCTCGGGCAGCACCCGCTCGATCTCGTGGCGGATGTAGTGCATCTGGGTGCAGTGGGGCGAGCGGTCCACCGTGGCGAAGCGCAGGCTCTCCACCTGCCCGGTGCCCAGCACCGCCGTGAACTTGGTCACGGCCATGTTGACGTGGGTAGTCTCCAGACACAGGCTGTAGACCTGATCGGCCTCCGCCGCCAGCGCTCCAAAGCTCTCCGGCCAGACCGCGGGCAGACAGGCGCCCACGATCAGCACACGCCCCCGCAGGGAGTATACGTTGCTCTCCATCAAAGGATCCATGTCCATACACATCCTTTTCGAACGGATGGTCCCACTCACGCCAGCCCCGGCTCGCAGGGGCGGCCGATGGCACGGCGGTGGGCGAAGTACAGCTCTTCCGTGGCCAGGGCCATCTTGGTCACGGAGAAGGCGCAGTCGTGGGGATAGATGTACCAGGTGTCCTCCAGGGTGTTCAGATCCACGCAGTCCCCGAACTTGCCCAGGTACTCGTACTCGATGTGGCAGGAGTAGAGGCTGGGCACGGGCTTGATCATCTCGAAGGGGTCCCCGTCCACGTCTGTTCCCCGGACGGTGAAGCCCTCCATGTCGTGCACCAGGGTCCCCTCCCCCAGGCGGATGAACTTTTTGGCGTTGGGCAGGCTGTCCACGGTCACGGGCAGCGGGCCGGAGGAGTAGGTCCCTGCCTCCACCTCTCTGCGGACATTGGCGCGCTCCCACTCGTACCAGTCGGGGATGTGGCTGAACTCGGTCTCCCCCTCGTCGGCGGAGAGCTCCCCCAGCTCCGACATGGTCCAGTGTTTGCCGCAGGCCTCGCAGAAGAGCTTCGTGCCTCTGGACGCCATGCGGAACTCCGTCCCGCAGGCCGGGCACTGGTAGAGCACCTTGTGCAGGCCCTCGGCCCGCCCCTCGTATGGCGTGCGGATGCCCCGCTGCTTCTGCCAGGCGAAGTCGTCATACTGGAAAGCCTGGACCAGCCGCTCGTTCACCTCGGCGGCGCTCATGGATCTCAGCTGTTCCGGCGTGAAGAGCAGGGTGAACTCCGCCTCGGTGGGCTTCACGCCCCGGTCGTGCAGGTTCCAGAAGGGGGAGTTCACATGGTGCCCGTGGCAGATCAGCGTCGCCACCGGCACGTCCAGGAGCTTGCAGAGCTTGCCCAGGGAGGCCGGCAGCACCGCCGTGGTGCCGCAGAGGGAATAGCGGGCCTCGGGATAGATCATGGCCACGTCGCCGTTGCGGATCACCTGCTTGAGCTGGCGGATCAGGCTCAGGTCGCTGGTGAACTTGCGCTTGCAGATGCAGCCCACGTCCCGCAGCAGCTTCTCCCGGCCGATGAAGCCGTCGATGGCCACCACGTAGTTGGCCCTGTGGGGCCAGATCGCCCGGGTCGCGACCTTGAAATCCAGGAACGCGTTGTGGTTGCAGAGCATCACATAGGGCGGCCGCAGCCCCTCGGTGCCGATGCGCGCGATCTGCGCCCGGTGCTTCCACACGTCCGGCAGGCTCAGGGCCAGGGTCAGGGGCCGCAGATACCACTTGGTGGGCACCGGCGGCGCTTTCATATCGAAGCGTTCCAGCTTGTCCTGCTCCATGGAGATCGCTCCTCTCTCGTTTTCTCCACTTTACCACGACCCGCGCCGGATCTCAAGGACAAGATCTGCGAGCCGGGCATCCTGTGCGCCGCCGTTTTTCGCAGCTGACCGGGTGACAAAGGCCGCCGCCTGTGCTATGATACGGGAAAGAGCGCGACGCGCGGGAAGGAAGGTCGATCGACCATGGGACTGAAGATCGCGCTGCTGCAGCTGCTGCCCGGGCCGGATATCGCCGCCCAGGCCGAGATCGGCGCGGCAGCCTGCCGGGAGGCGAAGGAGCTGGGGGCGGACATCGCGCTGTTCCCGGAGATGTGGAGCTGCGGCTATACGATCCCGGAAGATCCGGCTGCCCTGAGGGCCCTGGCCGTCTCCCCGGAGGGGGCCTTCGTCCAGAGCTTCGGGCGTCTGGCGCGGGAGCTGGACATGACGATCGGCATCACGTATCTGGAAGCATTCGAGCCGGCGCCCCGCAACACGCTCTCGCTCTTCGACCGGCACGGCGCAGAAGCGCTGCGCTATGCCAAGGTCCACACCTGCGACTTCGGCGACGAGCTCCGGCTCACGCCGGGAGAGGACTTCCGCACCGTCACGCTGGACACCGCCTGCGGGCCGGTCCGGACAGGCGCCATGATCTGCTACGACCGGGAGTTCCCGGAGAGCGCCAGGATCCTGATGCTCCAGGGCGCCGAGCTGATCCTGACGCCCAACGCCTGCCCCATGGAGATCAACAGGCTCAGCCAGCTCCGCGCCCGGGCCTTTGAGAACATGCTGGCCATCGCCACAGTGAACTATCCGGAGGGCCAGCCCGACTGCAACGGCCATTCCACGCTCTTCGACGGGGTGCCCTGGCTGCCGGAGGAAGAGGACGTGCGGGACATGCAGGTCCTGGACGCGGGGAGCGCGCCGGGGATCTGTCTGGCGGAACTGGACCTCGAGCAGCTGCGCCGCCACCGCGCCTGTGAGGTCCACGGCAACGCCTATCGCCGCCCGGCGCTCTACGGCGCGCTGCTGGACCGGGCGGCAGAGCCGCCCTTCCTGCGTCCGGACGCCCGGCGGGACCGGGGCGGCCGGCCCGGCCGCGTCGACGGATGAGGCGCGCGGGCCGCGCGAGGGCTGAGGATGTCTGCCGGCGCAGGCTGCGCGGGATGAGCCTTGCACATACAACGAAGCTGCGGATCGATCTCTTCGATCCGCAGCTTCTTCCGCTTATAGGCTTTGGGGTCTTCGGGGCGTCGGGTCACGGGGCTCAGGCCGCCCCAGCTGCCCCGGCGGGCCGCGTCCAGCTCCCGTTTTTTCTTTTTCGAGAGCTTCTCATAGGGGATGAACTTGTCCATTTCGCTCCCTCCTTCTCCGGTCCAGACGAAAACGGGCGCGATATGTTCCCGTCACATCTCCAGATAGTCCTTCAGGATCTTCTTGTGGCTGCTCACCAGGCCGTCCGGGATCTCCTCCGGCCGGACCCATGCCAGGGCCAGGGACTCCGCGTCGTTGACCTTCGCCTCGCCGATCGGCTCGTCGCAGGCATAGGCCACGTTCACCACATACCACTCGTCCCCGTTGGGGGCCGAGCACAGGGCGTCCGGCCCGGAGTAGACCCCGATGAGGCGCAGTTCGCCCAGCTCCAGGGACGTCTCCTCCCGGACCTCCCGGCGGGCGGTGTCCTCGGCGGACTCCCCCAGCTCCATGAGCCCGCCCGGGAAGGCCCAGCGGCCCGCGGGATGCACCCGCTTCTGGAGCAACAGTTCCCCCCTGTCGTTGCGGATCACCACGCTGCTGCCGCAGAGGATCAGCCGCCGGTGCCCCACCAGGGCGCGCAGCTCTTCGATGTAGCCCATAGGGACCTCCCCTCAGCGAAAACAGTTGCGCCCGGCATCGTAGGCGAAGCCCGCCGCGGCCAGCCGCGCCTCCAGCTCGCCCCGGTCCAGCTCCAGATCCTCGCACAGGGCGTCCAGGTCCGGGTACTCGTCCCGCAGCTTTTGGTTTACATAACTATATAAGATCATGGGATCTCGGGGCAGCATGGCGGTCTCCTTTCTCCCGATCCTTCCGGTGCTGGTCAGAGCTTTTTGAAAAGCCTGGCGCTCCAGAAGGACATCTCCATCTCGTCGATGTAAAAATGCAGGACCGCGCGCCAGTTCCTGCTGGCGGTGCTCAGGAGCAGATACGCCGCTCCGCCGTCCCGCAGAGCCTCCTCCGCCCCGCGGAAGAGCCGGCCGCCCAGGCCGCGGCTCCGGTACGCGGGGGCCACGTACAGCTCCTCGATCTCAAAAAAGGGCGTGCCGTCGGGCATGATGGAGCGCATCTTCTCCGCCCGCTCCGAGACCCCGAACAGGTAGCCCAGGATCGCGCCGTCCAGCTCCGCCACGAAGACGCGCCGGCCCTCCAGGTCCGCCCGCCCGTTGCGGCGGTAGCCGTAGCAGCTGCCCTCCGCCTCCCAGTCTTCCGACAGCCGGATCAGCTCCCGGAACAGTTCCTCGCCGGGCTCCGCCTCCCGGATCCGGACGCGCTCAATGCCGGCGGCGCTCATGCGCGCCCCTCCGGCTCTTCCCGCGTCGGGTCCGCGACACGCCGCAGCTCGATCTGCGCGCAGGGCCAGTCGCCCATCATCCGGGGCAGGGTCAGCCCCGCGTACAGGAGCGCCGCGCCGCTCCAGATCCGGGGCGGCTCCTCCGGCGGCTCCGGCAGGTATGCGCCGAAGAAGTCCAGCCGCTCGATCCGATACCGCGACGCCGGGTCCAGGCCCTTCAGACGCAGATGCAGCGGCCGGGCGTTGGCCCGCGTGTGGGTCACGACCAGGCTCACGAGGCACCGGCTCCTGTCCGGGGCCACCACGGCCCAGGCCTCATGGTCCCGGGGATCGTCCAGCTCCGTCAGACGGAAGTAGTCCCCCTCGCGGATGAGCTCCTCCCGCTCCCGGTAGAGCCGGATGGCGCGGCGGACCTGCTCTTTGTCCTCCTCGCTGAGTTTCCCGGGGTCCAGCTCGCAGCCGAAGCCGCCGGCCATGGCCACCGTCGCCCGGGTGCCCATGGGGGTGTGACGACCGGTCTGGTGGTTGGGCGAGGCGGAGATGTGGGCCCCCATGGCGGAGAGCGGGTAGCCGTAGCTGGTCCCCCGCTGGATCTCCAGACGCTCGATGGGGTCGGTGTCGTCGCTGCACCAGATCTGCGGGCAGTAGGCCAGCATCCCCGCGTCGAAGCGCCCGCCGCCGCCGGCGCAGCCTTCGAAGAGCACGTTTGGGAACTCCCCGGTGAGCCGCTCCAGGATGGCATAGAGCCCCAGGGTGCAGCGGCAGGCCAGCTCCCCCTGGCGCTCCGGCGGCAGGGCGGGGCTGTAGAGGTCTGTCAGGCTCCGATTGATGTCCCACTTGATATAGTCGATCTTGTAGCGGCGCAGGAGCCCCGCCACGGTGTCGCAAATCCAGTCGCAGATCTCCTGCCGGCTCAGATCCAGGGCCAGCTGGCTGCGGCTCAGGCTGGGCAGCCGCCCGGGGACCCGGAGCGCCCAGTCTGGATGGGCCCGATAGAGCGCCGACTCCTCGCTGACCATCTCCGGCTCCACCCAGAGGCCGAAGCGCAGGCCCATGCCGTGGACGGCCGCGATCAGCGGCTCCAGGCCGCCGGGGAGCTTCTCCTCGTTCGCGGTCCAATCGCCCAGACTGCTGCGGTCGTCGTTGCGGCGGCCGAACCAGCCGTCGTCCAGCACGAAGAGATCCGCGCCCAGGTCCCTGGCCTCCCGGGCGATGGCGAGGACCTTCTCGCTGTCGAGGTCGAAGTAGGTCGCCTCCCAGTTGTTCAGCAGCACCGGCCTGGCGCTCCGGCTGTAGCGGCTGCGGCAGAGCCGCTCCCGCAGGAAGCGGTGGAGATGCTGGGACAGGGCGTTGAGCCCGTCGTGGCGATAGCAGAGCAGCACCTCGGGGGCGTCGAAGCTCTCCCCCGGCTCCAGGGCCCAGGAAAAGCCCTCGTCCTGGACGCCGAGCACGGTCCGCAGGGAGCCCATCTGGTCCAGCTCCAGATCGATGCGGAAGCTGCCGGACCAGACCAGCATGGCCCCCAGGCAGTCGCCCGCGTCCTCGGTGGCGTGGCGGTCACAGAGGATCAGGAAGGGGCTCTGCTGGTGGCCGGAGGCCACCCGCTTGGAGGAGATGCTGTGGATCCCGCTGCGCACCGGGGCGCGCTCCGCCTGGCGCTCCATGGCGTGGCGGCCGTGGAGCTGCAGCAGGTCCCAGTCCCCGAAGGGCAGGTCCAGGCAGCAGGAGGCCGCCTTCTCCAGCCGCAGGGGCCCTGCGCCGCAGTTGCGGACGCGCACGGCGCGGGTGATGACGTCCCGCTCCGGGTACACGGCGTAGAGGAGCTCCGCCTCCAGAGCCAGCGCGTCGTCCCGCAGGACGAGCGACAGGGTCTCCGCCTCGTCCTCCCGGGCGAAGGCGGCGGGCAGGCCCTTGAGGGCGTATTTCCCGCGGCGGATCTCATGGCGGACATAGCGCAGATCCGCGCCCCGCCGTCCGGCGGCGTCCGCCGCGCAGAGGCTGCTCAGGCGGAAGTCCCCGGCGTTGGCGCCGCTGTACTCCTGGGGCATGGTGTCCAGGGACCAGCCCCGGGTCTCCCCCGCCAGTTCGTAGGGGACCGGCGAGAAGCCCACGTCCTTCCGGAGATGCAGCGCGCCGAAGGGCCCTTCCGCCCTTCGGCCGTAGTAGGTATGGATCGGGTAGCCCAGGGGGGAGATCTGCATCTGGTAGCTGCTCTCCCGCGTCTCCAGCGTCAAAGTCCGCTCCCGGGCGTCATATCGGATGCTCATGGTCTTTCGTCTCGGGGTGCCACGGCGCCCCGTTCCTTTCTTTTGTGATGGTCCCGGATCCCCGCTCACCAGAGGAAGGGGATCACCCGGTAGCGGACCTTCTTCTCATAGTCCCGGTATCCGGGTAGGCCCTCCTCCAGCACCTTCTCCTCGTTGCGCATCCGCTTGGCGATGATCGGCAGATAGCAGAGGAACACGGGGAAGGCGATCAGGGAGCCCAGCACCAGGGGCATGGCTAGGAACATGAGGATCGTGGCGGCGTACATGGGATGGCGCACCGCCCCGTAGAGCCCGGTGTCGATCACGCGCTGGCCCTCCTGGACCTCGATGGTCCGGGCCAGGTAGCTGTTCTCCCGCAGGACCTCGCCGAAGAGCAGATAGCCCAGCAGGAACAGCACCGCCGCCGCGATCGGGACCCATGCGGGCAGGACGAGCCACCGGAAGCGGAAGTCCAGCCCCGCCAGGATGAAGCCCACGAGGAACATGAGCCCGCTCAGGGCGATCACGGTCCGCTGCTCGCCCTCCTGCTCCCGGGCCTCCAGCCGCTTGCGCAGCAGCTCCGGGGCCTTGGCCATCATCACCAGGCCGGCGATGAACATGGGCACGAAGAGGATCCCCATCAGGAGCCAGCCCTGCCAGTACTGCAGGGTCCCCGCCGGGAGGAAGATCAGCAGCCCCATCAGCGCCAGGCCCAGCGCGAACTTGGTCAGCGCCTGTCCAACGAGTTTCTTGTCCATGTCCGTTCCTCCTCAGTCTCTTTGTCCGCAGGCGACGCCGATCCTCTGGCCCATCTTCACCGCCTGTTCGATCCCCCGCTCCGAGGCGCGCAGCAGCTCCGGCGGGAGCTCGACAGCCCCTTTCCGGAGCAGGACGACGATCGTAGATCCGCCGAAGGCGAAATGGCCCTTCTCCTGCCCCCGCAGGACCTGGCCCGGGCCGGGCCGTTCGTTGCAGATCTTCCCCACCAACAGCGCCCCGATCTCCATCTGCACCAGCGTGCCGAAGTTCTCGCTCTCCAGGACGGCATACTCCCGGGCGTTCTCGGTGAACACCGGGACCTTCTCCAGCGCCACAGGCCGCACCGTGTGGAACAGGCCCGGCAGATACACGTTCGCCCGCTTCGTGCCGCCGTCGATCCAGCAGTAGCGGTGATAGTGCTCCACGCACAGGCGGAAGACCAGGCACCAGCCGCCCTCGAAGGAGGCGGCCAGCTCTCGGTCGTCCAGCATCCGCGCCAGGCTGAAGCGGCTCTGTTTCACCGGCAGGACCATGCCCTCTGTGACCGGCAGCGCGGTGAGCCAGGCGTCGCAGGGGGCGATCAGGGCCTCCGGCGTCCGGTCGACCGGACGCCTGTCCGGCTTCAGGGGGCGGCAGAAGAAGTCGTTGAAGCTGTGGATCTGGGACAGGTCGTAGTCCGCGGTATCGATCCCCGTCGAGCGGACGAAGGGGCCGATCAGCAGCTTGGAGGTCCCTGTCTCCAGAAAGGCGCCGCAGGCACGGGAGATCCCGGGGCGCAGCAGCGGCGCCAGCAGCAGCCGCCCGGGGACGGTGCCGTACAGAAAGTCCAGCGCGCCCATCAGCTCTTGGTCAGGTAGGTCAGGACCAGATAGAGGATGAATTCTCCGAGGCCGACCGCCACCATGATCGCGAGGCCCTTCTTCCCGGGCTTCTTGATCTTGAAGCCGCCCACGAAGAGCACCGCCATCACCAGCATCACGATGAAGTAGACGATGGACAGGTCGAAGCGCGGGATGTAGTGCAGCAGCAGGACCATGGGGAAGACCAGGGCCGCCGCGGTGACGGGCAGGCCCGTGTAGTAGCACGCGCCCTTCTCCTGGGCCTCCTGCTCCCGCTCCTCCTCGGTGGCGTTGAAGTAGGCCAGGCGGATCATCGCCGCCAGGATGTACAGCAGCGCGATCAGGAACAGCAGGATGGGATAGATGCGCATCTGCCCGCTCTCCATCCGGTAGGGCAGGTCGGAGAACTTGCTGCTGGCCCGGAGCATGGACATGCCGATCGCCGCCGGCAGCACGCCGAAGGAGATCAGGTCCGCGAAGGAGTCGATCTGGACGCCGAAGCGCTTCTCCAGGCTGCTGCGGTCCTTCTTGGTCCGGGCGACCCGGCCGTCGAAGCCGTCGCAGAGCCCCGAGAACAGCATGAAGAACATGCCCAGATAGGGGTGTCCCAGTCCGCTCATGGCGATGATCATCCCCGTGCAGCCGGACAGCAGGGACAGATAGGTCAGGATCACCGTGTAGTCGTATACGCCGATCATTCCTTCTTCGCTCCTCTCTCTTTCTTCCGCATCCGCAGAGACAAGGTCCGCGTGGGGAGGCCGCGGGCCGTCCCGCGCGCTCCTTCGCAACATGATATTATATAGCAAAACTTGCTGCCGCGTACAGCTTTTTTCGCCAAAGCGACATTTTTTTGCGCTCAGCACTGTTTTGCCAGACAAAAGGCCGCCACCTGCTCCAGAAAGCCCTCCGCCTCCTCGTAGGCGGCGTGGCTCAGGCCCTCGTACAGCCGGAGCTGCGCCCCGGGGATCTGGGCCGCCAGCTCCCGGGAGCCCTCGGGCGACACGATCCTGTCCGCGTCGCCGCCCAGCACCAGCGTGGGGCAGCAGATCCGGGGCAGCAGGGCATAGGCGTCATGCTCCAGGCAGGCGCGGCACTGGATCAGGAAGCGCTGGAAGCTCCGGGGCTTCGTCAGGCTCCCCAGAAGAGCGTAGGCCGCCCGCTGCTTCTTCACCGTCCGGGCCGAATAGGAGCGCTCCGCCGTGTCCACCATGATCGACTTGTACGCGCCCTGCTCCGCCAGCTCCATCCAGCGCCCCAGGGCCTCCCGCATGGTGTCGTTGGGCCGGGCAGCGCTCACCGCCAGCACCAGACGCTCCACCTTCTCCGCATGGTCGATCGCCAGCCACTGGGCGATCATCCCGCCCATGGACACCCCCAGCACGCAGGCGCGCTCCAGGCCCAGGGCGTCCATGGCCGCGGCCAGATCCCGGGCCATGTCCCGGGTGGAGCTGCCCTCCGGCAGAGGCTCCCGGCGGCTGAAGGCATAGACGGTGAAGTCCTTTGCCAGGGCGCGGTAGCCCAGGGCGAAGGGCAGGGCGGTGCCCTCCACGGTCTTGAAGCCGTCCCCGGCCCCCGGCAGGAGCAGCAGGGCCTTCTCCCCGCTCCCGAAGCGGATATAGCTCATCTTGCCGCCCTCCAGCTCCAGGCGGCCGTTGTATGCTCTCAGCGCCATCGTCATGCTCCCCTCTGCGGCGTCCCCGCCGCGCTTTCATCCTGTCACGACCGGACTTGCTCTCGATCTTGCATCCCATGTCGAAAGGGCCTTCCTTCCTCGACTGTCATATCATTT
>JAFZOC010000340.1 GCA_017550765.1 Oscillospiraceae bacterium | reverse complement strand
GGACGGCTCCGAGGGATACTCCGACGCGGTCAACGACGCCTGCAACGCCCTGCTGCGTTTCGTCAACAACGAAGAGAAGTCGGGCCAGCTCTTCCTGTTCGAGCCGGACAGGCTCCGGGAGATCATGGGCAAGAGCTTCCGGGTGCAGTCGGAGCAGGTGGTGGAGGGCACGGTGCTGCTGAGCCTCGGCTGGCTGATAGACGGCTATCGCCCTGCGGGGAAAGACCGGGAGGGCGACAGCGCCTTCGCGGCGGACTGCCGCGATATGGGCGAAGAGGAGCGGGCCGAATACGCCGTCGGCCTGGAGCAGCTGAAGAAGCAGCACGGGGAGATGGCGCTGTTCAGCCGAAAGATCGTGGTCTACCTGGAGAAGGTGGGCAACGAACTGGTCCTGGACCACATCGAGGACGAGAACGGCGACCCCTTCAGCGACCCGAACGGGAAGATGTTGGGCTATATGCGGGCCTGTCCCTTCTGCGGGCGCTACGTCTCCCGGGCCGTGGGCCACGGGGAGGAGATCGTGGTGGCCCTGATGGGCAGCCCCCGTGCAGGCAAGACCAGCTGTCTGACCGCCGTGGCCAGCGCCCTGTCCTCCGGCCGCTATGCCCGTATGGGCCTGGGCCTGAGCCCCTTCGAGCATGACCAGGCCTGGGCCTCCCTGGAGTCGGAGATGAGATGGTATGACCAGGGCTACCGCGTGGAAAAGACCAAGACCGACCAGCGCGCCGTCCCCGCCTACTCCATGCTGGTGAAGGTCGCCGACAAGCGCCGGGTCCTGACCTTCGTGGACATGCCGGGCGAGTTCTGGCAGAGCGGCAGCGGTCTGACCCAGGAGTTCTTCATGCAGTATGCGGGCCTGTTCCCCAACATCGACTGCATCTGGTTCTTCGTCAGCAAGCTCTCGGTCTACAACATCGACCTGGGCGAAGAGGGCAAGAAGCAGGAGGAGTGGCAGCTGACGCTGAAGGAGCAGGCGGCCGACGACGCGAAGATCATCCGCGAGAGCAGCGCCGCCAAGCTCAGCGCGAACCTGGGGCTCCTGCGGGAGCACATGGCCGCCCGGAAGCGCAAGATCCCGCCGGTGGCGGTGATCCTGACCAAGATGGAGCTGGAGCTGGGCGGCGAAGACGCCAAACACCGCCGGTCCTTCGGGCTCTTCCCCCTGGGCGGCGGCATCCCCGGCGCCGACCAGCAGGAGATGAACGCGGTGTTCAAGCCCCGGCCCGGCACCGGCGGCCGCGGCCGCCGGATCCTGGACGAGCTGGAGTGGTTCAACCGCACCAACAGGGTGCGCGCCTTCCTGCGCCTGGTGAACCCGGGCCTGCTGGCGGCAGTGGAGGAGAACTGCCCTTACCGCAGCTTCGTCTCCATGGCGGCCTACGGCCACGCGGCCGCCCCGCGTCCGGGCGGTGAGGATATGGCGGACGACGGATACGCCGACGAGGATCGGGGCTCCCGTTACGACAAGCAGGACCTTCTGTTCCAGATGGACCAGGAGGACCTCCTCCCGCCGGAGCCGGAGCCGGCCCCGGGGGAGGAGCCGCTCCCGCCCACGCCCTATCGGGAGCTGTTCCCCCTGGTATGGACCCTGTCGATCATGGGCGCGCTGGAGATCGAGCACCGCTGCGTGTGGCGCTGGCGCACCGCCCTGGGCCACGGCAGACAGGACGAGGAGCTGCTGATCCTGGATCAGGTCCGCTATGGCGAGCCGCCCATGGGCAAGAGGGTGCACGAGCTGGACCTGCGCACGGCGACCCTGGACGTGGAGAGCAACCTGCTGATGGTGGCCGCCCGTCCGGACAGGGAGCTGGGCCTGAAAGTATCCGTATTCGAACATAGGAGGTGAGCCCATGGCTATTCGTGTCGACCATCGATTCGTCCATACCATCTTCCAGGAGACCTATCTCGACCTGGAGATGAGCAACCCGGGCCTGAAGGCCCCCCCGGCCCACCTGAAGGAGCTGCGCCGCTACACTGGTGCTTTCGACGCTTCGGAGCTGGGGCTGGAGGACAGCTACAGCCTCCTCACCCTGCGCACCACCGGCGAGATCCCTGTGGTCTATATGTGCCACACCGGCCGCAAACACAACACGGCTTCCGAGGGCATCTTCATCCAGAGCGAAGGCTGGAAGCAGGGCGGCGAAGCGCTGCTGGAGCACTTCGACGACATCCTGGGCACGACCTTCTACAGCGAAGCCGAGATCGACGCCTTCGCCGCGCAGGGCCAGGTCCCTGCGGAGGAGAGCTCCAGCGTGCGGGAGATCGCGCCGGTGCCGGTGGACAAGACCGCCATCCGCGCCATCCTCTACGCGACCATGCTCCGCTGGCGTCAGGGCACGCCCCAGCTGCACATCGCCGTCCCCAAGGCGGAGATGGGCCGCTACAACGACTATGTGCTGGGCGCGGTGAAGACCATCTGGTCCTACTTCCCGGCCTACATGCGCGCGGCGGTGGGCTTCGTCAGCTATCTCTCCCCCCGCCGGGAGCGGGACTTCCCCCGCTTCTCGGTGATCTTCCTGCCCTACCACATGGCGGACACCAACACGATCCGCCTGGACGGCAGCAGCCCCAACGCCTACGCGGCCCTGATCCGCAGCACCGGCACGCCCGAACTGGACGCGCTGCTGGACAGCCTGGCGGAGCAGGACGACCCCAAGGAGCGCGAGAGCTTCCTGGCCGCTCTCTATGAGGATCTGGAGCAGGGCTCCGATCTGCAGAGCCGCAACTTCACCCCCATGGGCTATGTGAAATGGGGCCGCGGTCTGGCGCTGCTGAACGACAAGCGCCCGGCCGGCGAGCGTCTGCCGGACTGGGTGAAGTTCGCCGCCGGCTCCGGCAGCTATCCCCAGGCGATCTCCGATAAGATCAACGCCATGATCGACCGGGAGCTGGATCCCGAGACGGTCCTGAAGCCCGCCCTGATCGCGGAGCTGAAGGGCGACCGGCCGAAGCTGCGCACCCTGAACACCGCCGTGGACAAGTACTGGCCCCTGTGCAGGGACCGGGAGCTCTGCCGGGAGAAACTGTGGAGCTTCCTGTCCAACGGCCTGGGCAATTCCGGCCTGCGCCCGGAGGAGATCCATAAGGCCCTCTGCGACAACAAGGACAGCTGGCTGCGCCTGACCGACGAGGCGGCCTACGGCGAGTGCATGGTCCAGTGGGGCAACCAGACGGCCCAGGACATGCAGCAGCGCATGGCCAAGCAGCTGCAGGAGATGGCCATGGCCGCCACCAGCCGGGAATACCCCGCCTCCGCCCGCCTGAAAGCCGACCTGGAGGAACTGCGCCGGCAGTTCCGGGAAGCCGCCGCGCCCTACGTCAGCGAGGTCGTCCTGCGGGAGCTGGACGCGGGCCTGGAGCAGGAACAGCGGGAGCTGATGCTGGGCTGTCTGGACAAGGAGCTCGCCGCCGAGAGCAAGGTCGAGCCCCGGGGCTACCGGGCGATCCGGGCCGAGCAGAAGAAGGTCACGGACCTGATCGACCTGCTGCCCGCGGACAAGAGCGACGCGGAGCGGGAGCTCCTGGGCAGGATGCAGGGGCGGCAGACGGCGCTGACGGAGCTGCTGATGTCCGCCCGCACCGTGAGCGAGGACCTGCAGGAGAAGGTCCGCGGCATCGCGGACTATTTCGAGGCGCTGGACGAGGCCTCCACCAAGGCGGACGACCTGTCCGACGTGGACCAGGACGCCCTGCGCCAGATCCTGCTGGGCAAACGGCCCAAGGGCCGCGCCGCCTACTACGAGGCTTTTCGCCGTCGCTACGGCGCCGCGGTGAGCTTCCGCGCCCTGAGCGACAGATCCGCCTTCTTCCGCCGCTGCGTGGAGGAGGACCTGCTGGGCCTGTATCAGGGCGCCCAGAAGCTGGATATGCGTGACAAGAACGCCGGGGCTCTGCTGCGCCAGATCCAGACCCTCCGGAAGGAGAGGGAACTGGTGGGCGTGGAAGGCCGCATGAGCGTGGACCTGGGCCGGGGGCCTGTGGACGCGGAGCTGGCCGAGCGGGTGCTCAGCCTGGAGCCCAAACGGGCCGAGAGCCTGGACGGCGCCGCGGTGGAGGAACTGGGCCTGCAGCTGGCGGAGATGGGCTGCTTCGGCGCCGATCAGCTGCCGCGGCTGCTGGAGCTTTTCGACGCGGCCAAGTGCAAGCTGGGCTCTCTGACCAAGCTGGTGCTCTCGGGCAGAGCGGGGGACCTGGACAAGGAGCAGTACCGCAGCTTCCTGCTGACGATCCTGCGCGTCCAGCAGGAGAGCCGCGGCAAGGACCGGGTCGAGGCCATGGGCTGGATCTCGGAGAAGCTGGACCAGTGCGACCCCGCGCCGGCGGCGGAGACGGCCTTCAAGGCCCTGGCCGCCGAAGGGACGCCCAAGAAGAAGAAAAAGACCTGGCTGTTCGTGCTGCTGGGCGTCGTCGGGGCCCTGGCCATCGCGGCGGTGCTGATCTTCGTGGTGTTCCGCCCCTTCGACAAGACCGAGCCCGACCCCAACGCGGAGCTGCGCGCCAGCCTGGAGTCGGCCTATCTGGACCAGGAGAGCCAGCTGACCGGCCGCTTCGACCTGGCGAACAAGGGCCTGAAGGACGCAGACCTCCCGGAGCTGCTGCGCTTCTTCCAGGCGAAAGACGCCTTCCCCGGCGGCCAGATCCCCGCGGATATCCTGGATGACGAAGAACTGCTGGGCCTGCTGGGCTACCGGACGAGCCTGGATCTCAGCGGCAACGCTGAGCTCAGCGACCTGAGCGCCCTGCAGGGCCTGAACGGCCTGCGGAAGCTGTATCTGGACGGCGATGCGGCCCTGAGCGCGCTGACCGGGCTGGAGGGCCTGGAGCGTCTGGAGCTGCTGAGCCTGCGCGGCACGGCGGTGAGCGCCGACGCCATCGCGGCCTTCTCCGAGGCGCGTCCGGACTGCGTGCTGCTCTGGCGCGAAGGCGACGGCGAGCGTCTGACCCTGGCCGGCAAGACCTGCGTCCCCGGCGAGGGCAGCCTGGACCTGAGCGGCCACGGCGCCGCCCTGCTGCGGGCGCTGGATGAGGACGTCGCGGCTCAGGACCTGGCCGCGGTGCAGGAGCTGCATCTGGGCGGGGCCCCCCTGGGCGCGCTGGACACGCTGGCGCGGCTGCCCGGGCTGGTGTACCTGGACCTGAGCGCGGCGGAGCTGCAGGATGAGCAGCTGCAGGGCCTGACGGGCCTGCAGCGGCTGGCGGTGCTGGACCTGCGCGACAACGCCGGTCTGAGCCGCGCGGCGGTGGACCAGCTGGCCCCGTCGCTGCCCGGCTGCACGCTGCTGTGCTCTCCCTTTGCCGAGCAGCCCGGCGCGGAGATGATCTATCTGGCCGGGGAGAGCTTCCCGGCCACGGCGAAGAGCCTGGACCTGTCCGGCAGACAGCTGAGCGAGGATGACCTGGCGGCTCTCGGCAGCTTCCGTGAGCTGCAGCGGCTGGACCTGTCCGGCAGCGACATCGCCGACCTGGGAGCCCTGGCCGGACTGCAGAGCCTGGAGCGTCTGGACATCCGCGGCACCGCGGTGACGGATCTGGGCCCCCTGTGCAGCCTGCCGCGGCTGGAAGTGCTCTTTGCGGACGGCAACGCCCTGGTGAGCCTGGGCGCCGAGGAAGAGCGGCCCATGGCGGCGCTGAGGATCCTGTCCCTGTCCGCGGGAGCGGAGGAGCTGGACCTGACCGCGCTGCGCTGGATGCCGCACCTGACGATCCTGGATCTGGGCGACATCCGCGAGGATGCGGAGGCGCCGCTGACCGAGACCCTGGGCCAGCTGGGCGAACTCAAGATCCTCCGGCTGAGAGCCCTGGACCAGCTGGGCGAGGCGAGCCGCCAGATCCTGACCGGCCGCTGCGCCGTGCTGGCGGAGACCGACGCCGCCCCTGCTCCGGCGACTGCCCCGGAAGAGCCGGCCGCCCCGGCGGAGCCGGCTGAGCAGGAAGGGGAGCAGGAGACCGGCGCGGCCCCCACAGACGGGGAGAGCCAGCCCGAGACCGGCGCCGAGGGCTGAACGGCCCGCGCCGCCCCGACCACGCGCCGGAGAGCCGCTCCTGAGGGGCGGCTCGGCGCGGGCGTCCGACGGTCTCGCCAAACGGCGGGACCGTCGGACGATCGCAGAAAGATGCAGACGAAGCGCCTTGGTCTGTATCTTTCCGCGATCGTCCGAGCATCCTGCGTGAGACACAGAGAACGTCCCTTCCGCCTGCAGCGCGGAAGGGCCCGGAATGAAGAGAGAAAGACCGAACGGTATGAGAAACGATCACGACTATCCCGACGACAGCTTCGACAGCGGCTACGGCGGCAGCGGCTACAGCGACGACGGCAGCAGCGGCTACGGCGGCGGCTACGGCGACGACGGCGACTACGACGGCTACGGCTGCGGCGCTGGGCCCCGGGGCCGGGGGGCCGACCCGGATGCCGGCAGCTGGGGCGACTACGGTGACTACGGTGACTACGGCGACTACGGGCCTGCCCATCGCGTCGGCCGGAGCGGCCGCTCTTCCGGCTACGGCCGGGGTCGCGGCAGCGCCGACGGGGGGGAGACGGACGACAGCTCCTCCGCCACTGACTGGGATCTGTTCGAGGCTCTCTATGGCAAGCCCACGGACGATGGGCCCGAGCGCGACTCTTCCGGACGCAAGAGCGGGGCTGCCGGCGCAGGCGCTGGCTCCTCCGGGGAAGGCTCCTACGCCCCTTACGACTGCTCCTCCGGCGATCCTACCGACGATCCTTGGAGCGGCTACGTCACCGGCGGCAGAGGGACCTATGCGCCCCCCCGGCCGCGCCCCCGTTACGCGCGGCTGAAGCGCGTACTGGCGCTGGCCCTGGCGCTGCTCCTGATCCTGGGCGTGGTCAGGACGATCCGCATCATGTCGAAGCCCTCGATCGCGCCTCCCGCGGTGAGCACCGCCCCGGTGCGCACCCCCGCGCCGGCGGCGACCCTGGCCCCGGCCCCCACGCCGGC
>JAFZOC010000339.1 GCA_017550765.1 Oscillospiraceae bacterium | reverse complement strand
TGAACAAGGCCCACCGGGACCGGATCGCATTCATGCGCATCTGCTCGGGCAAGTTCGAGCGGGACAAGGAATATTTCCACGTCCAGGGCGGCAAGGCTCTGCGCCTGGCCCAGCCGCAGCAGCTGATGGCGCAGGACCGCGCCATCATCGACGTGGCGTATGCGGGCGATATCATCGGCGTCTTCGACCCGGGCATCTTCTCCATCGGAGATACGATCTGCGAAAAGGGGCAGAACGTTTGTTTCGAGGGGATCCCCACCTTCGCGCCGGAGCATTTCGCCGCGGTGGAGCGCGTGGATACCATGAAGCGCAAACAGTTCGAGAAGGGCATCCAGCAGATCGCGCAGGAGGGCGCGATCCAGATCTTCCACGAGCCCCATACCGGTGTGGAGGAGGTCATCGTGGGCGTAGTGGGCGTGCTGCAGTTCGAAGTGCTGGAGTATCGCCTCAAGAGCGAATACGGGGTCGACATCCGCCGCCGTGCCATGCCCTACGAGATCGTCCGCTGGGTGGACAATGAGGATATCGACATCCGCAGCCTGAACTTGACCAGCGACACCCGCTGGGTACAGGACTTCAAGGGGCACGATCTGCTCCTGTTCACATCCAGCTGGTGCGTCAACTGGGCGCTGCAGAAGAACGAAGGGCTGCGTCTGCGGGAATTCGACCGCAACTGAGAAAGGAGCCGTTCCATGGCAGAGAGCAACAAGATCGAGATCTTTCGGAAAAAGGACGCTGACGAGTTCACCAAGGCTCTGGCGGACCCGGACAGCCGCGCCCAGACGGGCAGCGGCTCCGCGATGACGGCAGCCGTGGCCTCCGCGCTCCTGGAGCGCGCGGCGTGCATGAGCCTGCAGGGAGCGCCGGAGGACGAGCGCCTGCAGTACATCGTCCGCAACGCGGAGATCCTGCGCAACTACATGGTCAACTTGATCGACGAGGATGTGAAGGCCCGGGGCCCCTATCGCAGTGCTGTGAAGGACGGCGACGAGCGGAAGATCGAAGCCGCGACCCAGGTGGCCGGCGCCGTCTGCAGCGAGATCGTGGGCATGATGGCAAAAGGTCTGGAGCTCATGGAGGAACTGGCAGATCGCTGCCCGCAGGATGCCAGGCACATCATCGCGGAGAGCGCAGATCTGGCACAGGCTGCGATCCGAGCATGCATGCGGGTCTGCGTCTTCTGGGGCGATCTGAGCATCGAGGATACCCGCCGCTATGTGATCCGGCGGGAGAACGAACTGCAGTGGGAAGAGATCTGCCCGCGCTATGAGCGGATCGTCAAGAAGCTGTCCTGATCGAGAGAGAAGAAAAGGATAGAGCGTCGGATGGCTGGAAACAGCACGTCCGGTAGAAGGAACAGTCGCCGGAAGGCGGCTGTTTTCTTTGGAAAAGTTCATAGTCTGTAAACTTGCCAAGCGTGACGAGCCGGTGTATAATAAAATAACATGACATATAAAGGAAGGGAAGACCATGGACGCAAAGATCGCCGAACTGAAACAGTGGATCGCGGACAGCGACAACATCGTATTTTTTGGCGGGGCAGGGGTCAGCACGGAGAGCGGGATCCCCGATTTCCGCAGCGTAGACGGCCTGTATAACCAGAAGTGGAAATACCCGCCCGAGACGATCCTGAGCCATAGCTTTTTCGAGCGCTGGCCGGAGGAATACTATCGCTTCCACCGGGCAAAGCTCGTCATCGACGGCGTACAGCCGAACCGCGCCCATAAGCGTCTGGCATCCCTGGAGGCAGAGGGGAAGCTCCGGGCCGTCGTGACCCAGAACATAGACGGTCTGCATCAGGCTGCCGGCAGCAAGAAGGTCCTGGAGCTCCACGGAAGTATCCTGCGGGCATACTGCTCCAGATGCCGCAAGCCCTATCCCGCGGACCTGATGAACCACGGCGAGGGCGTGCCGCGCTGCGATTGCGGCGGCGTGATCCGTCCGGACATCGTGCTGTATGAGGAGCCGCTGGATCAGGACGTGCTGTCTGAGGCGGTCCATTACATCCGACATGCGGATATCCTGATCGTAGGCGGGACCTCGCTGAACGTATATCCCGCGGCGGGCCTCATCAACTACTACCGAGGGAACAAACTCGTCCTGGTCAATCGCAGCGAAACGCCGTATGACCGCTATGCAGATCTTGTGATCCATGCGAACATCGGCGATGTGTTCAGCCAGATCTGAGGGGAACGAATGATGGATAAGGGAAAGCTCATCGTCCTGGAGGGCATCGACGGCAGTGGGAAATCTGCCCAGTATCGCCGCCTGTGCGCAAGGCTCGACCGCGACGGCGTCGCATACGACCACATCGTCTTCCCACGCTACGACCAGGAGAGCAGCGCGCTGATCCGGATGTATCTGAACGGTGAGTTCGGGACACGTCCCGACGATGTGAACGCCTATACTGCCTCCACCTTCTTTGCTGTGGACCGCTTTGCGTCCTACAAAAAAGACTGGGGCGCGACTTATGAACAGGGCGGGCTGTTCTTGTCCGACCGCTACACCACGTCCAATGCGGTCCACCAGGGCTGCAAGCTCCCGGACGAGGAACTGCCGGCGTTCTTCGAATGGCTCTCTGACCTGGAGTACGGGAAGATGGGCCTGCCCAGGCCGGACCTGGTGATCTATCTGGACGTGGACATCGAGACGTCCCTGGCTCGCATGCGCCGGCGTGAGGCGAAGAACCATACCCATGCGGACATCCACGAGAAGGATCTGGACTATCTGCGGCGCTGTCTCCGCACGGCAGACCGCGCATGCGAGCACTACGGCTGGACCCGGATCCCCTTCAAAAAAGACGGTGTCGAGCGGGACGTGGACGAGAAGAACGCGGAGATCTATCGGATCATCCGCGAGGCGATCGGCTAAAATAGAAAGGGCCTCCGAAGAGGCCCCGTGTCTGTGTGCGCTCAGTTGCAGCCGCAGCCGCAACCGCAGTTGTTGTTGTCGCAGCCGCATCCGCAGCCGAAGCCGTTGCCGCCCCAGCCGAAGAGCAGGATGATCAGGATGATGATCCAGACACCGTTGTTGCAGTTGTTGCAGAACATGTGATGACCCTTTCTCCGCATCATCAGATCCCGCGAGCCTCCGCCCAGCGGATCGGGCGGCGGCTCTTTCGGCGCTGTATGGGACGGCCTTCCCTTGCCGTCCACAACATCGTATGCGTCGCGACCGATGCTTGCTACAGCGTCTGGACCGACCACAAGGAGGACAATCATGACAGAAGGCTTTGAAGACAGATCCGAGCTGCAGCCCGATCTGCCGGCCCAGGACAGGACTGCTGAGCATCCCGTTTCTGAGGATGCGGCAGGCGCGGAACAGCTCTTCCCGGAGATCCCGATCCCGCCGGAGGTGAACGATCCTGAGCGGGCTTTTCCCGTACACAGCGCTCCGCAGGAGCGGAGCGCTCCCGCCCAGACCGCCCAGGACGGCCCCCTGTTCGACGAGAACGGAGATACAGAGCAGGAGATCAAGGAACAGCTCCCTGCGAGCGAGGAGAGAGCTGCGGCTGCGCAGCCCCCCAAACAGAAGAAGACCGCTCCCAAGCCGGGCAAAAAGAAGAACGCCGTCGATCGGTTCCTGATCGACGAGACCGGAGAAGAGGCCGCCAACTATACCGGCGACGAGGAGTCTGAGCGCGACTATCGACCGATCCGCCAGAGCCATGAGTATCGCTCAGGATGTCTGGGCGGCGTGATGTATTTCGTGTTCATCATGTGTCTGGGCGTGGTCCTTGCCTGCCTTGCCTGGATGGCCGCCAGCGACATGCTGGCGCTGAACAAAAAAGATCTCACTTCGACCGTGACCCTCCCCATGAGCATCTTCCAGTCTGAGACCGTCGCGACTTACGACGAAGACGGCAAACAGACCGGCACAGAACGCATCACCCGTGCCGATATCGACTATTTGGCGGAAGCGCTCAAAGATGCCGGACTGATCGAATATAAATGGCTGTTCACGGTGTTCTGCAAGTTCTCCCACGCGGATCAGAAAGTGAGCCCGGGAGAATACGAACTCAAGTCCAGCTATGACTATCGCGCACTGATCCAGCATATGACGCCCTATTCTACCGGCGCGCTGACCGTGAAAGTGACCTTCCCCGAGGGCATGAACATGCGGCAGATGTTCCAGCTCATGGAGGAAAAGAACGTGACCAGCTTCGACGAGCTGATGGAGGCTGCCGCCGACTACAAGTTCAATTACAGCTTCCTCGAGGGGCTCGAGGAGGGAGATGCCAGCAGACTGGAGGGATATCTGTTCCCGGATACCTATGAGTTCTATGTCCACATGCAGGCGTCCAGCGCGATCAACAAGTTCCTGGAGACCTTCTATCACAATTTCGATGAGGACATGCAGGCGAAGCTCGAAAACAGCGGGATGGACATCCGAGATGTCGTCATCATCGCCTCTATGATCGAAAAGGAAGCCGCGAACGACGAGGAGCGGGCGATGATCGCCTCCGTCATATACAACCGTCTGAATACCGGCATGCCCCTCGGCATCGATTCCACGATCCTCTATGTACACCCCGAGCACGAAGGCGCGCCGACCGCAGAGATGCTCGTAGAGGACAGCCCCTACAATACCCGCGACCGCATCGGCCTCCCGCCCACGCCGATCTGCTCGCCGGGCCTGCCCTCTCTGCGCGCCGCTTTGAGCCCCGCATCGAGCAACTATTACTACTATGCGCTGGATACGGAGACCGGCGCACACCGCTTCTTCACCAACATCAACGACTTCAACGCCTTCGTGGCGACCCAGGACTATGGCGGCTGAGGCGGAACTGCTGTCGCCGGCCGGCGATCTGGAGCGCCTGGACATGGCGCTGCTCTATGGCGCCGACGCCGTCTATCTGGCAGGACGGGCCTTCGGGATGCGCTCCACCACGGTGAGCTTCTCCGACGAGGCCCTCCGCGAGGCGGTGCGGCGGGCCCACGCCGCCGCTGCGAAGATTTATGTGACCGTGAATACCCTCCCGCGAGAAGACGAGCTGCGGGAGCTCCCGGGCTATCTGGAGTTTTTGCAGGACGCAGGCGTGGACGCGCTCATCATCGCAGATCTGGGCGTGCTGGATCTGGCCAGGCGCTATGCGCCCAAAGTTGCGAGACATGTGAGCACCCAGTTCGGCGTCGTCAACAGCGCGACGGCCCGCGCGCTATACGAGCTGGGGGCGGATACGGTGGTCCTGGCGCGGGAGGTCCCGCTGGAAGACATCCGGAAGATCCGCGCCGGAACGCCGCCGGAACTGCGTCTGGAGGCCTTCGTCCATGGGGCGATGTGCGTGAGCTTCTCCGGCCGCTGCCTGCTATCCAACTATCTGACCGGACGGGACGCCAACCGGGGACAGTGCGCGCAGCCTTGCCGATGGAGATACCATTTGGTGGAGGAGACCAGGCCCGGTCAGTACTTTGAGATCACCGAAGACGGCGGGACCTTCATCCTCAACTCCCGGGACATGTGCATGATCGAACATATCCCGGAGCTCCTGGACGCCGGCATCGCCAGCTTCAAGATCGAAGGACGCATGAAATCAGCCTATTACACCGCGGTGGTGACCAACGCCTATCGCCACGCGATCGACGCGGCACTGCGCGGAGAGCCGCTGGATCCGATCTGGATCGCAGAGACGGAGAAATGCAGCCATCGGCCCTATACCACGGGCTTCTATTTCGGCGAGCCGGGCCAGCATCACGGCGAAGCCAGCTACAGCGCTACCGCCGATATCGTCGCCGTGGTGCGCTCCTGCGAGGAAAACGGCTCCGCACTGCTCACCCAGCGGAACAAGCTGGTCCCGGGCGACGCGCTGGAGCTGATGCTCCCCGGCGAGCGGCCGCTGCCCTTCACGGCGGACGAGCTCTTCGACGCGGAAGGCCTTCCCATCCCGGAGGTGCACCGGGCGATGATGCCCTTCCGGATGGTACTGCCGGCGACCGCTTCATCCCTTTCGATCGTGAGGAAGCTGCGGAAAAGCTCTTGACAAAAACAGGGATCGTGATAAACTAACTGGGTACTTTGGCTATGACGAAAAGAGCCGGATCTATGCGCGTTCCAGAGAGGGGCCGGATGCTGCGAGGCCCTGCGCCGAACTCCGGCAGCCACTTCGGAGCCTCCCCGGGAAGACTGGGGCGTATGCCCGCGTTAAGGGCGCTTGAGTTGCCGCTCCGCGCGGCAGATCAGGGTGGTACCGCGGATCGACCTCCGCCCCTGGACCGGGGCGGAGGTATCTTTTTTCACAGGAGAGGACGAATATGGAAAAATACGGACTGAACCAACTGCGCGAGATGTTCCTGCGCTTCTTCGAGAGCAAGGGACACCTCCGCCTGCCCAGCTTTTCGCTGATCCCCCAGGGGGACGCGAGCCTGCTGCTCATCAACTCCGGCATGGCGCCCATGAAGCCTTATTTCAAGGGCGAGCAGGAGCCGCCCCGCCATCGGGTCTGCACCTGCCAGAAGTGCATCCGTACCGGTGATATCGAGAACATCGGCAAGACCTCCCGCCACGGGACCTTCTTCGAGATGCTGGGCAATTTCTCCTTCGGGGACTACTTCAAGCGCGAGGCGATCCACTGGAGCTGGGAATTCTTGACGAGCCCCGAGTGGGTGGGCATCGACCCGGACCGGCTCTATCCCTCCATCTATGTGGACGATGATGAGGCCTTCCGCATCTGGCACGAGGAGATCGGCATCGCTCCGGAGCGGATCTTCCGCTTCGGCAAGGAGGACAACTTCTGGGAGCACGGCGCCGGCCCCTGCGGCCCCTGTTCGGAGATCTACTACGACCGCGGCGAGAAGTACGGCTGCGGCCGACCCGACTGCACGGTGGGCTGCGACTGCGACCGCTACATCGAGGTCTGGAACAACGTCTTCTCCCAGTTCGACAACGACGGCGAGGGGCATTATACCGAGCTGAAACAGAAGAACATCGACACCGGCATGGGGCTGGAGCGTCTGGCGGTGGTCTGCCAGGGGGTCGATTCCCTCTTCGACGTGGATACCATCATGAACATCACCCACAAGGTCAGCGAGCTCACCGGCGCTTTCTACGGCAAGAGCCACAAGATGGACGTGTCTCTGCGGGTCATCACGGACCACATCCGCTCCGCCACCTTCATGATCTGCGACGGGGTCCTGCCCTCCAACGAGGGCCGGGGCTATGTGCTGCGGCGCCTTCTCCGCAGGGCTGCGCGTCACGGAAAGCTCCTGGGCGTGGGCGAGCCCTTCCTGTTCAAAGTCGTCGACACCGTCGTGCGGGAGAGCGATGGCCAGTATCCCGAACTGCGGGAGAAGCAGGCCTACATCACCCGCGTGGTACGGACCGAGGAAGAGAACTTCGCCAAGACGATCGACGCCGGCATGAAGATCTTCTCCGACATGCTCGCCGAGCACAAGGCGAAGGGGGAGAGCACCTTCTCCGGCACCGACGCCTTCAAGCTCTACGACACCTATGGCTTCCCCATCGACCTGACGATCGAGATGTGCGCCGACGAGGGCATGTCTGTGGATGAGGGCGGCTTCAAGGCCCTCATGCAGGAACAGCGCGTCCGCGCCCGGGAGGCCCGTGCGGCTCTGGGCGACCTGGGCTGGGCCGGGATCAGCTTCGGAAAGGAGATCCCCGAGACCGTCTTCGAGGGCTATGAGAAGGAACAGGTCCAGGCGAAGGTGCTGGCCATCGTGGCCGATGGCGAGGCGCGGGAGGAGATCCCCGCCGGGACCGAGGCCATCGTTGTCCTGGACCGCACGACCCTATATGCAGAGATGGGCGGACAGGTGGCCGACCACGGTGAGATGAGCGCCGAGGGCCTGCTTTTCAAGGTCAGAGACGTGCAGAAGAACAAGGGCGGCAAGTATATGCATACCGGCGTCCTGGAGCAGGGCGTCCTGAAGGTCGGCGACGTCGTCACCGCCGCATACGATCGGGAACGCCGCGCCGCCATCGCCCGGGCTCACAGCGCGACCCATCTGCTGCAGCGCGCTCTGCGCGACGTGCTGGGCGACCACGTGCACCAGGCCGGATCTCTCGTGGAGCCGGACTTCCTGCGCTTCGACTTCACCCATTTCTCTGCAGTGACGGCGGAGGAGCTGCGCCGTGTCGAGGACGCGGTGAACGCGCAGATCCTGGAGGACCTGCCCGTGAACGTCCGGGAGATGCCCATCGAGGAGGCCCGCAAGACCGGCGCCACGGCGCTCTTCGGCGAGAAATACGGCGACGTGGTCCGCGTGGTCAGCATGGGCGGATACAGCGTGGAGCTCTGCGGCGGGACGCATCTGCACAACACAGCCCGGGCCGGCGGCTTCCACATCAGCTCCGAGGGATCCGTCGCCTCCGGCGTGCGCCGGATCGAGGCGACCACGGGCATGAAGACACTGGAGACGCTGCATCGGGACATCGAGGCGATCGCAGCGGTGGCGGCGCTCTTCAAGGCCGATCCCGCCAGCATGCTCCAGAAGGTAGAGCAGCAGGCGGCCGAGCTGAAAGAGGCGCGGCGCCTCATCCAGCAGTATAAGGACAAAGAGTCCGCAGGGGGCGCCGACGCCCTGCTCCGGAGCGCCAAGGACGTGGGCGGGCTGCATGTGGTCACCTGCAGCCAGGGCGACTGCGACGCGGCGGGCCTGCGGAAGATCGGCGACGCGCTGCGCGACAAGGACGGCGCGGTTGTGGCCGTCATCGCCGCGGTGAACGGCGACAAGATCACCTTCCAGTGCGTCTGCGGGAAAGACGCCGTGGCAAGGGGCGTGCGCGCCGGAGACATCATCAGACACATCACCGCCCTCACCGGCGGAAAAGGCGGCGGCAGGCCCGATTCGGCCATGGGCGGCGGCCAGGACGTGAGCAAACTGAAGGACGCGCTCTCGGCCGTTGAGAGCTTCGTCAGCGGAAAGATCGGAGGAGGAAAGATCATGGACAACGATTGCCTGTTCTGCAAGATCATCGACGGACAGATCCCCAGCGACAAGGTGTATGAGGACGACTACGTCTTCGCGTTCCGGGACATCGCGCCCCAGGCGCCGGTGCACATCCTGGTGGTGCCCAAGAAGCATATCTGCTGCGCCCGGGGCATCAACGCGGAGAACTCCGTCCATGTGGCGAAGTGCTTTGAGGCCATCGCCAAGATCGCCAGGGCGGAGGGCCTGATGAACGGCTTCCGCGTGGTCAACAACTGCGGTGAGGACGGCGGACAGACCGTCATGCACCTGCATTTCCATCTGATCGGCGGCACCAAGCTCTCCGAGAAGATCCTTTGACTGCATCGGACCGCAGAGAGCTCTGCCCTCTGCGGTCTTTGAAAGTGAGGTGAGACGATGCGCAAACTGGCGACCGTGGCGATCTCCTTCGCGGCTGCTGTGTTCCTGGCGGACTATCTGCTGCCCGCAGGCGCGCTCTGGTGGATCGCCGGCGGCTTTGCCGCGGTCGGCGTGGGCTTGTTGTTCTTGCGCAGAACAAAGCTCCGTATCGTCTTGCTGATCGCGCTCGGTCTCATGGCCGGCTGCCTGTGCTGCGCTCTCCACGCACAGTTCAGGATCGGGCCTGCCCTCGCTCTCGACGGACAGGAGCTCGAGATCTCCGGGGAACTACTGGACTATCCGCTGATCTCCAATGAATACAGCCGCGCTGAGATCCGCCTGGATGGGGAAGGTCTCCCGCATGGCAACGTGCTGCTCTATACAGAGCGCAACGCCCTCTCCGGCGCGGAGCCGGGCGACAGGATCTCCTGCACGGCATCGTTCAAGCGGGCGGATATCCGTTATGGGGAGCGCTACGACCTGTACTTCTCTCGGGACATCCTGCTGACAGCTTCCTGCAAGTCCAGCATCCAGCTGGACAAGAGCCCCAACGCGCTGGCGCGTCCGGCGGTAAAGCTGAAGCATCTGCTGTGCTCCGTGATAGAAGGGATCTTCCCGGAGGATACCGCCGGCTTCATGAAGTCGCTGATGCTAGGGGATAAAACAGAGCTCTATCAGGATAAAGGGCTGCATCTTGCCATGAGCCGCGCCGGGTGCATGCATATCGTCGCGGTATCCGGCATGCACATCGCATTCCTGATCGGCATGATCCAAATGCTCTTCGGCAAGAGCTGGCGAAGTTCGATCCTGTGTATCGCGCTGGTGTGGGGCTTCGTGTTCATGACAGGCGCGTCCCCCTCGGCTCTTCGCGCGGCGATCATGCAGAGCTTTCTGCTGATCGCGCCGATGGTCCAGCGTGAGAACGACCCGCTGACCTCGCTTTCTATTGCGCTGGCTCTGATCCTGGCTTTCAACCCCTGGGCGGCTACCAGCGTGAGCCTCCAGCTCTCCTTTGGCGCCATGGCGGGGATCCTCTGTCTGGCAGAGCCGCTGAATGAGGCGATGCTCGGGATGCTCCCCGAGCCCTGGGCAAGGAGACTGCGTGCGCCGATCTCCACGGTATCGAGTTCTCTCGCGGTGATGGTGTTCACCGTCCCGCTGATGATGATCCACTTCCGCACGATCCAGATCCTCTCCCCGCTGACGAACGTACTGGCCCTGTGGTCGGTGTCGCTATGCTTCTGCGGCGGATATATCAGCTGCTTCCTGGCGGCGGTCTTCACACCGCTGGGCGTGGCCGCCGCGTGGCTGACGAGCTGGCTCGCGCGCTATATCTTCCTGGTGTCCCGCCTGATCTCCGCGATCCCCTTCGCAGTGGTATACATCAAGGAACGCGATCTCATGCCCGTCCTCTGGGTCGTCCTGATCTATGTTCTCGCAGGGGTCGCGTTCTACAGCAAGATGGAGCTCTGGAAGAAACTGCTCCTGCCGACTGCGCTGGCGGCGCTGACCCTCGCGCTGATGAACGGCGTGGTCCGCGGGATCTATCGCTCCGGCGACGGGACGGTCGCGGTGCTGGATGTGGGCCAGGGCCAGTGTATCGCCGTGATGAGCGGAGAGCGTACGATGGTGATCGACTGCGGCGGGCTCTTCACGCTGGAAAACGCGGGAGAGACGGCAGGGGCCTACCTGCGCTCCTGCGGACGCGACAGGATCGATCTTTTGCTGCTGACCCATCTGGATGCGGACCACTGTAACGGCGTCACCATGCTCATGGAGATGCTCCCGGTAGACCGCCTGATCCTTCCTGCGGTGGGCGAGAACGAGGAACGCTACCGCGGGGAGATCCTGGAGTGCGCGGGAGATCATGGCACGCAGATCGAGGAGCTCTCCCAAGACAGCGTGGTCTCTCTCGACAAGATCCAAACGCTCGTCTTCGTCCCGGAGCAGGCGCAGGATGCCGGCGCACGCTGTCTGATGTGCCAGGTGTCCTTGGGCCAGTTCGACATGCTCGTCACCGGAGACGCCCCGAAAGCCATGGAGAAGAAGCTCCTGGAGACCCATCTCTTGGGAGACATGGAGCTGCTGGTCGTAGGCCATCACGGCTCACGAAACGCCAGCAGCGGCGAGCTGCTGGGGAGCATCGGGGCCAAGACGGCCGTGATCAGCGTCGGATACAATACGTACGGGCACCCGACTTACGAGACGCTGGAGCGCCTGAGAGCCTACGGCTATTCCATCCACCGCACAGACCTGAACGGGACCTTTGAGCTACGGGTAGGGTGAAAAGATGGCAAAAAAGACGTTTGACCGGAAAAAGGAAACGGCAAAGCTCGACTATAAGGCGGAGATCCGCCGCTTGGACCAGGACGGACTGCAGCGCCTGTATCTTCTCTGGGGCCCGGAGGACTATCTGCTGGACTGCTTTCTGGATGAGCTGAAAAAGCGCAGCTTTCCGGACGGAGAGGACAGCTTCAGCTACCGGCGGCTGGACGGCCCGTTCATGGATCCCTACGAACTGCAGGACGCGATCGACGCCTTGCCCTTCCTGACGGAACGCAGTTTCGTGGAAGTCCGTGATGTGGATGTGAACGCGCTGGGAGCGGAAGAAGACGAAGGGCAGAGCAAGTCCAAGAAGAACGATCCGGTCGAGCAGGTCCTCAAGGTCCTCTCCGACATCCCGGGACACTGTACGGTCGTGTTCACTTTCGGCCCGGAGTACAAGCCGGACGGACGACTGAAAGCGGTCAAGGGACTTCGAAAACTGGCGACGGAGATCGTCTTTACCCAGCAGGATCAGAAGCCGCTGGAAAAATGGATGCGACAGCACTTTTCCGCAGCGGGGAAAAAGATCGGGGACGACGCGCTGGAACGTCTGCGTTTCGTGAGCGGCGAACTCATGAGCCGACTCCTTCCGGAGATCGAGAAGGTAGCCAGTTACGCAAAAGGTGACACGGTCACGGTCGCGGATGTGGACGCGGTGGCGCACCATATCCCCGAGGCCTATGTCTTCGACATGACCGAACAGATCGCGACCAGGCGCTTCGATCAGGCGCTGGGCACGCTCTCCGAGCTCCTGGCAGACAGGAGCACACAGCCGATCTTCCTGGTGGCCCTGCTCGGGAACCAGATGAAGCGGCTCTACGCCGCAAGGCTGGCGATCGATCAGAGACTGGGGACCGCCTATGTGACCAAGGTCCTGGGCTGCACCAACTATGCTGCGGACATGACCATGCGCTCCGCCCGGGGCTATAGCCTGCGGCAGCTGAAGCGTGCCATGGAGCTCTGCGTCGAGACCGATCATCGCTGCAAGAGCAGCGGAGAGGATGCGGACGAACTGCTGAAACAGCTGGTCTTGGATATCATCATGGTGGCGACGGATGCAGAGAGTTGAAGAAGTCATCCTGGTGGAAGGGCGCTACGACAAGAACGCGCTGAGCCAGGTGGTGGACGCGGTGATCCTGGAGACCGCCGGTTTCGGGATCTTCCACGATCGGCAGAAGCAGGAGCTCCTGCGTCAGCTAGCCGAGAAACGGGGCCTGATCGTTCTGACCGATCCCGACAGCGCGGGCTTCGTGATCCGGAACTTCATCCGCGGGATCGTCCCGCCTGAGCGGGTGAAACACGCCTACGTCCCGGATATCCGGGGGAAGGAACGCCGCAAGGACGCGCCCTCCCGGGAGGGGAAGCTGGGCGTGGAGGGCATGCGTCCGCAGGTCCTCCTGGATGCGCTGCGGCGCGCAGGCGCCCATTTTGCACAGGATCATGAGCCCGAGGACCGTCCCTCGGGCAAGATCGGCAAAGCGGACCTGTATGCTCTGGGCCTGAGCGGCGGGCAGGGGAGCAGGGCGCGGCGCGCCGGGCTGCTGCGGGAGCTCGATCTGCCGGAGCGACTCACGACGAACGGTCTGCTGGACGTGCTGGATGCGCTCATGACGAAAGAAGAGCTCCTGGAGATCCTGCAGCGGGCGCCGACAGACGATAGAGGATAAGGCGCAGGAGCGCTCTCCGAACACGGAGAGCGCTCCTGCGCGTGAGAGCGGAACGGGACTAAACGGATATTTGGAAAACTTTTTGTTAACACAGCAGACAGAAGGACCTCTTTGTGCTATAGTAAACAAAAAACGTTGCCTGAGCTCGCGCTTGGACAAAACGGAAGCGCGCAGCGCAAAGATCCGACAGACCGATCGACAGAGAAAAACGCCAAGACATATGACGAAGCATCTGTCTTGACGTTCCCATGTGCTGGATGGCACCCACGAGGGGATTCGAACCTCCGACCTACCGCTTAGGAGGCGGTCGCTCTATCCTACTGAGCTACGTGGGCGTATCACACATGCCGGGGACGACACGATCTTGTTATGTCCCAGGCCGACCAGCTGGAACATTCTACCGCAGTTTTTCTGCTCTGTCAAGTGAGGGGAGCTTATGCTGAAACTTGTTTCCATCAAAAAGGATTATACGATCGGAGAGTATACGGTCCATGCCTTGAAAGGAGTGGATCTGAGTTTCCGCGAGCATGAATTCGTAGCGATCCTGGGCCATTCCGGCTGCGGCAAGACCACGCTCCTGAACATCGTGGGCGGACTGGATCAGTACAGCTCCGGCGACCTGGTGATCAACGGCCGTTCCACCAAGGATTTCAGCGACGGGGATTGGGACACTTACCGGAACCACTCCATCGGCTTCGTGTTCCAGTCCTACAATCTGATCCCCCACCAGACGGTGCTCTCGAATGTCGAGCTGGCGCTTACGCTCTCCGGCGTCGGCCCGGCTGAGCGCCGCGCCCGCGCCAAGGAGGCCCTCGAGAGAGTCGGCCTGGGCGACCAGCTGGAGAAGAAGCCGAACCAGATGTCCGGCGGTCAGATGCAGCGCGTGGCGATCGCCCGCGCCCTGGTGAACGATCCCGATATCCTTCTGGCAGACGAGCCCACCGGCGCCCTGGACTCGGATACCTCGATCCAGATCATGGAGATCCTGAAGGAGATCGCCAAAGACAAGCTGATCATCATGGTGACGCACAATCCGGAGCTCGCAAACGGCTACGCCAGCCGCATCATCCGGCTCAAGGACGGCCTCATCGTGGGCGACAGCGACCCATACGAAGCGCAGGATGAGAGCCCCGGCGCGGCCATGGGAAAGAAGACCTCCATGAGCTTTTTCACCGCGCTGACCCTCTCCATGAACAACCTGATGACCAAAAAGGCGCGCACGCTGCTGACGGCTTTTGCCGGGAGCATCGGCATCATCGGTATCGCGCTGATCATGTCCCTCTCCAACGGCATCCAGAACTATATCGACAAGGTACAGGAAGACACGCTCTCCAGCTACCCGATCACGATCCAGGCAGAGAGCGTGGATATGACCAGCATGATGATCTCCCTGATGGGCGCGCAGACGGAGAAGTCCGGTGCGATCCACGAGAAGGACGCGGTCTATTCCAACTCCGTCCTGTACGATATGATCGACTCCTTCATCTCCGCCGACACTGAGTCCAACGACCTGGCGGCTTTCCGCGCCTATATCGAGACCGAGGGCAGCGAGATCAGCCAGTATATCAGTTCCGTACAGTATGCCTACGACGCGGATCTTACGCCCTACGCAGAAGACCCGAAGGGTTACATCGGAAAGTCTGATGCGGCGCAGATCGTCCAGACGGCCATGTCCGTCACCTTCGGCGGCGACTACAGCAACTACTTCAGCACCTACGGACAGATGTTCTCCACGATGGACGTGTGGCAGGAGATGCTGGCCGGGGAGGATGGCGAGCTGATCGACCCGCTGCTCAAAAAGCAGTACGATGTGCTCTACGGCCGCTGGCCGGAAAAATATGATGAAGTGGTGCTGATCGTCAGCGAGAACAACGAGGTCTCCGACCTGGTGCTCTATTCTCTGGGCCTCAAGGCCAACGACTCCATCGCCGAGAACATGGCGGCCATCGTGGACGCGGAAGAGATGAACACCCAGATCGAGAGCTGGAGCTATGAAGAGATCTGTCAGAAGAGCTTCCGCTACATCTATCCCGCGGACAAATACCAGTACAACGAGGAGACGGGCGAATACGTCGACCTGACCGAGGAGGAACTGGGCCTGCGGACCCTCTACAACAACGGCCTGGAGATCCGGATCGTGGGTATCATCCGGATGAACAACGACGCCCTCTCCGGTATGCTCACCGGCGCTGTCGGCTATTCCCGCGCGCTGGTGGAACATGTGGCAGAGGAGACGAAGCAGAAGGACCTGGTCAAACGCCAGATGGCAGATCCAGAGCATGATGTATTTACCGGCCTTCCGTTCCTGGACCGTGAGGATGAGGCGACGGCGAAGGTCCGCAAGATCGACGCCGCCAACGCCTTCATCGCAAGTGCCAGCGACGAGCAGATCGCTCAGCTCTATATCGACTACATGTGCGAGCCGGACGACGCCTATCTGCAGCAGATGATCGACGAGCAGATGGAGGGCACCACCCGAGAGGATATCGAGAAGATGGTGCTGGAGAATTACCCGGAATACGCCGCCATGCTGCAGCAGATGGATGACGACATGCTCTTCAGCTATATGGGCCAGATGATGGGCGATCAGATCAAGACCCAGTATGGCGCCCAGATGCGGGAACTCTATGAAGATCTGCCGGTGGAAGATCTGGTGGAGGACTTCAGGCTCCTCTCTCTGGAAGATGACGACTATATCTGGATCTACGACAATGCCATGCCCCCGGTCTACTCCACCAGCAGCTATAAGGATACGTTGAAGAAGCTCGGCTATATTGACCTGGAGACGCCCAGCGCGATCAGCATCTACGCATCCTCTTTCGAGGACAAGGACAATATCGCTGAGGCGATCGCCCACTACAATGAGTCGGTGGGCGAGGAGCATCAGATCAATTATACCGATGTGGTCGCGCTGCTCATGAGCTCGATCACGACGATCATCAATGTGATCAGCTATGTGCTGATCGCCTTCGTCGCGATCAGCCTGGTCGTCTCGTCGATCATGATCGGCATCATCACCTATATCAGCGTCCTGGAGCGTACCAAGGAGATCGGCATCCTGCGCGCGATCGGCGCGTCCAAGCGGGACGTCTCCCGCGTCTTCAATGCGGAGACCTTCATCATCGGTCTCACCGCCGGCCTGATCGGCATCCTGATGACGCTCCTGCTCAATATCCCGATCAATATCATCGTCCACGATCTCACCGGGATCCAGGCCCTGAATTCGACCCTGCCGCTGATAGGAGCCCTGGGTCTGGTAGCGATCAGCGTGGTGCTGACCTATATCGCCGGTCTGATCCCCTCGGGCCTGGCCGCGAAGAAGGATCCTGTGGAAGCCCTCCGGACAGAGTGAAGCGCTCCGATCCGACAGGACAGGCCACGCGACAAGAACAGACACGACAAGGATGGAAAGAAAGGGCCCCGGCCATTTGGCCGGGGCCCTTTGAGACCGTAGACAAAGCCCCGAGATGGAGCGTAAAGATCCGCATGGGGGGATGTGAGGGGGGATGGGAGTCCCCCCTCACGTCCGATCGTTGCAAATAAGGGATCTTTTTTTGGAAGTTCCCTTATTTGCGCCTCAAGCTGTCGACGGTCAGTCGACAGCTTGAGAGCCCCGGCCAAATGGCCGGGGCCCTTGCGTTACATTGCCTCGATCTCTGTGATGTTGTATTCGTTCCCGGTGATCAGGAAGGTATTGCCGCTCTGACAGAAGGGACAGGTCTTGCCATAGCGGAGCGTCGGATAGGTCTTGGCGCAATCCTGACAGTAGGTCACAGCTTCCAGTTTTTCGATCTTCAGCTCCGTCTCCTGGAAATGCTCGGTCTTCTTGCGGGCGTAGAGCCAGAAATCCGCAAGATACTGAGGGACGATCCCGCTGACTTCGCCGATCTCAAGGGTGATGGAACCGACTTTTGTCAAGTGCTCCTCCACCATGAGCTTTTCAACGGTGTCGATCACATAATAGATGGTGCCGAGCTCGTGCATCACTTCTTGCCTTTCATGATCTTGATCTCTCGTTTGACGAGGTAGGGGAGCAGGGCCTTGACCTTGTCCTCAGCCTTGACCATGGTGCTGCACTCCGGCAGGTCACGGCGCAGGTGGATGGCGTCGAACTCGCACTTCGTGGTGCAGAGACCGCAGCCGATGCACTGGTTCTCGTCCACTTCCGTAGCGCCGCAGCCGAGGCAGCGGGCGGCCTCCGTGCGGACCTGCTCCTCCGTGAAGGGCAGACGGTCGTCGTGGAAGGTCTTGGCTTTGCTCTCGTCGCGGCCGGGGATCTGACGCTTGGCCGTATCGAAGCTGGCGGGGATCACGATGTCGTCCTTGTCCAGTTCGATGAAGGTACGCATATCGCGGTTGATCAGCAGATCCTGGCCGGGCTGAACGAAGCGATGGAGGGAGATGGCGCCTTCGCGGCCCGCGGCGATCGCGTCGATCGCGAACTTGGGGCCGGTGTAGCAGTCGCCGCCTACGAAGATGTCGGGCTGCGCGGTCTGGAAGGTGCGCGCGTCGGCTTCCACGTTGCCCTTCTTGGCGATCTTGGCATCGCCCAGATCCAGCTTGCCCCAATCGATCCGCTGGCCGATCGCGCCGATCACGGAGTCGACCTCGATGACCTCGAATCTGCCGGTGCCTACGGGAGCGCGGCGGCCTTTCTCGTCGGGCTCGCCCAGCTCCATGATCTCCACTTTCAGGCCGCAGACCTTTCCGTCCTTGCCCAGGATCTCCACCGGCGCGTTCAGGAAGCGGAACTGCACGCCCTCGTGCATCGCCTCGGCGACCTCCTCGGGGTCGGCGGGCATCTCGGCCTGGGAGCGACGATAGACGATATAGGTCTCTTCGGCGCCGGCGCGGATGGCGGTCCGGCAAACGTCCATCGCCACATTGCCGCCGCCGATGACGGCGCACTTGCGGCCCAGGGAAGGCGTCTTGCCGGAGTTGATCTCACGCAGGAAGCCGACGCCGCCGAACACGCCCTCCAGCTCTTCGCCGGGGATGCCGATGGGGGCGGACTTCTGGGCGCCGATGGCTACGTAGAAGCCCTTGTAGCCCTGTTCGCGGAGCTGCTGGATCGTGACATCCTTGCCAACTTCCACACCCATCTCGAACTTGACGCCCATCTGGCGCAGCACGTCGATCTCAGCTTCGATCACATCGCGTTCGAGCCGGAAGGAGGGGATGCCCATGGTGAGCATGCCGCCGGGGACAGCGTTGCGGTCGAAGACCGTGACGTTCTCATAGCCCATGTTGGCGAGGAAGAAGGCGCAGCTCAGGCCGGCGGGGCCGGCGCCGATCACGGCGATCTTCTCGGGATAGCGGAAGTTTGGATCGGACTTGAAGTTCTTCACCGGCGGGATATAGCGGTGCTCTTCCTTCAGTTCCAGTCCGGCCACGAACTTTTTGATCTCGTCGATGGCCACGGGACGGTCCAGGGTGCCGCGGGTGCAGGCGGCTTCGCAGCGGCGGTTGCAGATCGCGCCGCAGACGGCGGGGAAGGGGTTGTCCAACTTGATGAGGCGCAGCGCGTCCATGTAACGCCCCTGGGCGGCCATCTTCAGATAGCCCTGGACGGCGATGTGGGCCGGGCAGGCGGTCTTACAGGGGGAGGTGCCGCTGTCATAGCAGTTGAGCCGGTTGAGCTCCTTGTAGTTGGGCGACCACTTCTCCGGGCCCCACTTGGTGGCGTCGGGCAGCTCGTGCTTGGGATAGCGCACAGGGCCGGTCTTGGAGCAGAGTTTCTGGCCCAGGCGGGCAGCGCCGGCGGGGC
>JAFZOC010000338.1 GCA_017550765.1 Oscillospiraceae bacterium | reverse complement strand
CGGCTGCTACACCCTGGGCGGCTCCGCCCCGCTCAACGCCGCGGATACCTGCGTGTGCATGGGCGGCGGCTTCACCGTCGGCATGGGCATCGCCAAGACCCTGGAGTTGACCGGCCAGACCGACAAAAAGGTCTTCGGTTGCGTGGGCGACTCCACCTTCTTCCACAGCGGCATGACCGGCGCGGCCGAGATCATCTACAACAAGGGCAACATGATCCCCGTCGTGCTCGACAACTCCATCACCGGCATGACCGGCCACCAGGACAACCCCGGCTCCGGCAAGACCCTCCAGGGCGAGATCGCCGAGAAGATCCGCGTCGAGAAGATCCTGGAGGCCATCGGCTATGCGTTCATCCAGATCGTGGACCCCCAGGATCTGAAGGCCATGGACGCCGCCATCCAGGCCGCCGCCAAGTCCGAAGTCCCCGCCGCCATCGTGGTGCGCCGTCCCTGTCTGCTGATCAAGGGCATCAAGCACGACATCGGCAAGTGCGTGGTGGACACCGACAAGTGCATCGGCTGCAAGAGCTGCCTGCGCGTGGGCTGCCCGGCCATCCTGGTCGAGGACAAGAAGGCCCGCATCGACCAGAACCAGTGCGTGGGCTGCACCGTCTGCGCCCAGGTCTGCCCGAAGGGCGCCATCACAAGGAAGGAGTGAAGAAGGTCATGAAAGAGAGCAAGAGCGCGCTGTTGGTGGGCGTGGGCGGCCAGGGCGCCATCCTCACCGCCAAGGTGCTTGTGAACGGCCTCATGAAGGCCGGCTACGACGTGAAGATGTCTGAGGTCCACGGCATGAGCCAGCGGGGCGGCAGCGTCTCCACCCAGGTCCACTGGGGCGAGAAGGTCTGGTCCCCCGTCATCGGCAAGGGCGCGGCGGATATCATCGTGGCCTTCGAGAAGATGGAGGCCGTGCGTTACGCCCCCTTCCTGAAGCCTGACGGCGTGGCCGTCATCAACGACTACGAGATGGCCTCTTCCAGCATCGCCGCGGGGCTCTGCGAGTACCCCAAGGGATGCCTGGAGGCCATGCAGGCCCACTACCGCTGCCTGGTCCTGAACGCCGAGAAGATCGCCGAGGAGCTGGGCAACGCCAAGTGCATGAACATCGTCCTCTTCGGCGGCATGGTGAAGGCCCTGCACATGGACGATATCGACTGGGAGGCCGTCATCGCCGAGACCGTCCCGCCCAAGTTCCGGGAGCTGAACCTCCGGGCCTACCGCGCCGGCTACGCGGCGGTGTGAGACGGGAGACCGCATCAGTACGACAAAAAGGACGCACCTTCGGTGCGTCCTTTTTCTGCGCTTGGGTCCTCATCTCTTCTTGTAGAGCAACAGCTCCGGGTCGCTGCCCCCTTCTCCGTAGCTGCAGATCAGGATGAAGTCCACGTTGGCCACGACGCCGAAGCAGCGCCCCTCGCCGGGCGCCCCTTCCAGCTGGGTCCCCAGATAGGTGGTCCGTTCGTCCAGGAACCTGGCTGTCGCCCCGCCGGGGAGCGGATAGGTCAAGTTTACATAACTCCCTACCAGGGCGTTCAGCTTCTCCACCTGCGGCATGCCCGGGATGGCGAGGGCGTTGACCTCCTCCACCAGCCGCTTTTTCAGGGCCTCAAAAGCGCCGTCGTCCCCCAGTTCCTCATGCCGCTTCCAGTAGTCCAGCTTGGGCAGAGCCTGCCGCATATAGGCCCGGGCCTGCTCTGCCGGGAAGCTCTCGCTCACCATGTGGGGGATACAGACCTCGATCAGCTCGTCCATGTCGCTGTAAGTATAGGTCCCATCGGCGTAGCACCACTGGCAGTAGTCCTCGTTGGGAGCGCCGTCCGCGTCCCGGCCCAGGATCGCATCCTCCAGCGGCATGCCGCAGCACTGGCAGATCAGCTGCCGCGGCGAGCCCAGCAGCGTGTTGATCGAGACGTTGAAGAGCCTGGACAGCCGCTTCAGGGTCTCGGTGTTCGGCACCGTCTCCCCCGTTTCCCAGCGGGACACCGCCTGCCGGGTCACGAAGAGCTTCTCCGCCAGGGCGTCCTGGGACAGACCATTCTTGACGCGCAGCTCATACAAAACATCTTTCGGATCCATCCAAAACACCTCCTTTGCCATCATTTTACCACGGTGCGCGCATTTTTGCACGCAACTTGCTGTTTCTCCCCGCGGACGACGCCAGGCGAGGGCGGCGGGACGCCGGAGGAGCACGCATCGCTTGCGCATCGGCCGCGGCTGTGCTATCATCGTGACCAGGAACGAGAACGCGAGGTGCGCCATGACAGACGCTGAGATCGTAAAAACTGCCCTGCCCCGGATCGCGGACTGGTACGCCCGCAGCCGCCGGGCCCTGCCCTGGCGGGAGGAGCCCACGCCCTACAAGATCTGGATCTCGGAGATCATGCTGCAGCAGACCCGGATCGAGGCCGTGCTGGGCTACTACCGGCGCTTTTTGGAGGAGCTGCCGGACCCGGCCGCCCTCGCCGCGGTGGACGAGGGGCGGCTCCTGAAGCTCTGGGAGGGCCTGGGCTACTACAGCCGGGCCCGGAACCTGAAAAAAGCCGCTCAGACCGTGATGCGGGACTTCGGCGGAGAGCTGCCCCGCACCGCGGCGGAGCTGAAAAAGCTCCCCGGCATCGGGGACTACACCGCCGGGGCCATCGCCTCCATAGCCTGCGGGGAGCCTGAGCCCGCCGTGGACGGGAACGTGCTGCGGGTGCTCTCCCGCCTGCTGGCGAGCGAGGCGGACATCCTCGCCCCCGCCACGAAAAAGGCCATGAGCGCCCTGCTGCGGGCGCAGTACCCCGCCGGCGAGGCCGCCGCGCTGACCACCGAGGGGCTCATGGAGCTGGGGGAAGTGATCTGCGTCCCCAACGGCGCGCCCCGCTGCGAGAGCTGCCCCCTGCGCGGCCTCTGCCGCGCCCGGGGGAGCGGCACGGTGGAGCGCTACCCGGTGAAGGCCCCGCCCCGGCCCAGGCGGATCGAGGCGCGAACGGTGCTGCTGCTGCGCTGCGGCGGGCGCTGGGCCATCCGGCAGCGGGAGAAGAAGGGCCTGCTGGCGGGGCTCTGGGAGTTCCCCAGCGAGGCGGGGGCCCTGGACGAGGCCGCCCTGCGCCGGCGCTTCCCCCAGGCCCTCTCCGTCCGCCCCTGCGGCGAGGCGAAGCACGTCTTCACCCACATGGAGTGGCACATGGAGGGCTGGCTCCTGGAGCTGCCCGAGGAGCTGCCCGGCTATGTCTGGGAGACGGCGGCGGAGATCCGCGCCGGGCGCTCCTTCCCCACGGCCCTGCGGGCCTATCTGCAGCAGATCTGAGGCGCTCGCGGATCCGGACCGACCTGCCCCGGAGATCGGGCCCTGACAGGCGCCCCCGGACGCAAAGAACGTGCCCCGGCGGGCACCCCCGGACGCAAAGATCCGGCCGTCCGAAAGGACGGCCGGAAAAAGCCCCAACATAGACATTATACGATGTAATACAGTAAATTGTCAAGGGCTTTTGTTCATTTTCACAGTTTTTGTTAATTTTCATGCCCTTTTCACAAGTCCGCTTTGTCGATCTTGTATAATTTACCACTTGCAAAGGCTCGATCTATCTGCTATATTATAGTCACAAAGAACAAGACAGTTCGTTCTCCATAGAGGATGGTTCCGATGTGGGAACTGCGGCAGCTGCTGGGGATGCGCCAGCTGGGAACGACGGTATAAAGACACCTCACTTTTGAGGACAGGGGCAATGGCCCCAAAAGAACGCCGATAGCGGGTCCCGGTAACGACACAGCAGCAAAAATCTGAAGAAAGAGAGGTAGCCATGATGTTAGATACCAAGAACACTGAGAAGTAGCCCTTGACGGTGTGAGAAATCGGATGTGTCACCGTCAAGGGCTGCTTCTTTTTTTATGTCCATTCCGGAGCACCGACGAAAAAGGCCCGATCCGCAGCGGTCCGTTCCCCGCCATGCTTCGTTATCGTCCTTGACGATACACAAAGTATCGCCTGCGGCCGATGCCTCGCCTGACGAAGAACGCCCTCGCTGCTCCGTCGCGCTTTTTCCTCCGCGCTCCTCCATCCGCCCGATCCTGTCTTTGTGCCGGTCAGGCTCCCGTCTTTTCGCTTTCGTCGGCTCCTGCCGGGGGGGCTTTTTTTGCGTCTGCTGTCGGCTCCCGTCCGGGGGGCTGTTTTT
>JAFZOC010000337.1 GCA_017550765.1 Oscillospiraceae bacterium | reverse complement strand
GGTTCACGCCGGACATGTACGCCGAGATGGCGCAGGCCACCTCAAAGAAGCAGACCAGGGCGGCGAAGCCTTCCTCGTTGCGGGCGGGGCATTCGATCACGATGTTGGGGACGCCCCCTTCCACATGGGCCTCGCGGACGGCGTCGGCGGCGATGCGGTCGATGTCGGCCATGTCCTTGCCCACCAGATAGTTGAGCCCGTCGGCGTTGCTCTCGTCATAGGGGAAGGGGAACTCCCGGCGGCTGCGGGCGAAGCGGACGATGGTCTCCATCATGTTCCGGGGGCCGGCCTGGATGAACTGGCCCATGGAGTGCAGATCCGCGGTGAACTCCACGCTGGCGGGGAAGATGCCCTTGCCGTCCTTGCCTTCGCTCTCGCCGAAGAGCTGTTTCCACCACTCGGCCATGAAGCGGAAGGAGGGCTCATAGCAGCCCAGGATCTCGATGTCGTAGTTCTTGCCGTAGAGGTGCTGCCGGGCGGCGGCGTAGCGCCAGGCCGGGTTCTCCGGGGAGCGCAGGTCCAGGGCGTTCAGTTCCGCGATGGCGGCGTCGATCACCAGACGCACATTGATGCCGGCCACAGCCATGGGCAGCAGGCCCACGGCGCTGAGCACGCTGAAACGGCCGCCCACGTCGTCGGGCACCACGAAGCTCTCCCAGCCGTGGTCGTTGGCCAGGGACTTGCGGGCGCCGCGCTTGGCGTCGGTGGTGGCGAAGATGTGGTCGTCGGCCTTGTCGCCGTACTTCTTCACCAGCAGCTCCCGGAAGATGCGGAAGGCGGCGGCGGGCTCCAGGGTGGTGCCGGACTTGGAGATCACGTTCACGTCGAAGTCCAGGTCGCCCAGCTGGTCCAGGGTGTCCCACAGGGCGTCGGCGGAGAGGGTGTTGCCCATGAAGAAGATGCGGGGGTCGTCGGGGCCGGGCACGGGCTTCAGGAGCTCGATCGCGCCGCGGGCGCCCAGGTAGGAGCCGCCGATGCCGATGACCACCAGGGCCTTGGAGCGGCTGCGGATCTTCTCCGCAGCGGCAACGATGCGGTCCAGCTCCGTGTCTTTGATGTGGTGGGGAAGGCTGCCCCAGCCGGTGAAATCGGCGCCCAGGCCGGTGCCGTTGGCCAGGGTCTCGTGGGCCAGCGCGGCCAGACGGAAGTCGGGGCCGGCGGCGGTGAAGAACTTGCGCGCGCCGGAGAGATCGACGTGTATCATAGAAGTGCCTCCTTGCAGCGGTCGTGGACCGCGATCAAAATTTCGACAGCTATCATTATACACGCGATCGCTCCGGATCGCAAGAAAAAGGAATGGAGGAACGAAGAAATGAAGAAATGAAGGGATGGATATGGGCGCCCGTCCCATCGGCCCTCCTGAAGATCGACGGTCGGACGCTGGAAACGGACGAGGGCGCGGCCCGCCTTGCGGGCCGCGCCCCCTCGTCGCTCCTCAAGACCCAGATCGGAAAACGCAGGGACGATCCCCCACGGCGATCCTCCTGGACGGCCCGTGTCTCGTCTCGCTCCCGCCGCCGAGGCGCCTACAGCCCCACCAGGCTGCGGGCCAGCTTCAGCCAGATGCCCCAGAAGCCGATGCGCCCCACGTCCCGGTCGGCCAGGACGGGCACTTCCGCCACCGTCTCGCCCCCCAGGCGCACGGTCAGGGTCCCCAGCTGCTGCCCGGCCTCCACCGGGGCCGCCACCAGCTCCGGCAGTTCCAGGGCGTAGTCCGCCCGGGCGGCGCTCTTGGGCACCAGGGCGAAGGCGTCCCCGCCGTAGCGCAGGGGGACGCTGCCCGCCCGGCCCATCTCCACCGGCAGCTCCGGCAGCGGCGCCTCGGGCCGCAGGGGGCAGAGGGAGAAGTTGGCGAAGGCGTAGTTCAGCAGGGCCGCGGCGTCGGCGTTGCGGCTCTCGGAGCTGTCGGCGTGGAGCACCACGGCGATGAAGCCCAGACCGCCCCGCTCCGCCGTGGCGGACAGGCAGTACATGGCCTTGGAGGTGTAGCCGGTCTTGAGCCCGGTGCAGCCCTCGTAGGAGAGGACCAGCTTGTTGGTGTTCACCAGCTCGAAGGCCCCGTCCCGGATGCTGTCCATCCAGATGGTGCTGTAGTCCCGGATGCCCTCGTGGCGCATCAGCTCCCGGGAGACGAGCGCGATGTCCCGGGCGCTGGTGTAGTGCTCCGCGTCGTCGAAGAGGCCGGTGCAGTTGGTGTAGTGGGTGTTGGTCAGGCCCAGTTCCCGGGCGCGGGCGTTCATCCGCTCCACGAAGAGCTCCTCGGTGCCGCTGAGGTGCTCCGCCATGGCCACGGCGCAGTCGTTGGCCGAGACCACGGCGATGCACTTGAGCATCTCGTCCACGGTCATGCGCTCGCCCTCCTCCAGGAAGACGCAGCTGCCGCCGAAGGAGGCGGCCCGCCGGCTGGCGGTGACGACGTCATCCTTCCGGATCTTCCCGGCCTCCAGATCCTCCGCGATCAGCAGCATGGTCATCACCTTGGTGACGCTGGCCGGGGCCATGCGCCGGTCGGCGTTCTTCTCGTAGAGCACGGCGCCGGTCTCCTGCTCCATCAGCAGGGCCGCCGGCGCGGAGATGCCGATCGCGCCGTCCCGCAGAGGCTCCGGCGCCTGAGGAGAGGGCGTCGGCAAGACGCGCCCAGGCCCCAGCACGGCACATAAAAGCAGCATACAGATGATCCGTTCCATGATCTCCTCCTGTCCCGATCTGTCTGCTCTGAGCATATGCGCCGCGGTCCGGGAAGATCCCACCTGGGGGCAGATCCGCGATCTTCCGACAGGATCGGGGGGGGCCTGGGCGGACAGCCGACGGGCCCCGGTGTCCCGCGCATGGGCCGCCGCGCCGCGGCCATATCCGACAAAGGTTTACGAAATTATGGGGTTTTCGACAAATAACGATCCGGGCCGACGCCGGAGCGCGGAGAGGAAAAGCCATGCGCGGCCTGGCTTTTCGACATTTTCAACAGAGTTGTCAACAGGCGGGCCGGGCGCTGTTCGGGAACGAAATCGCAGATCGCATTGACATAACACCGGGAAAAAACATCGAAAATGCGGCTTGACGCGAACGCGGGCGGGATAGTACAATACATAAGATAAAAGACAGGCCGGACGTCACGGGGACGGACCGCCCACAGGGGGCGGGCCCGCCTGCCCGGAAGGCTTCGGGCCGCTGTCGAAGGGAGCCAGTTATGAGACGGCCATTCCACTGGGACAAAAAATACCTCTACTGGGGCATCACGGCCTTCTGCGTGATCGCCGCCTGTATCGCGTTCTATATGCTGCTCAATTATCTGCCCGCGCTGGGCAAGGCCCTGGGGAAGCTGATGCGGATCCTGAGCCCCTTCATCTGGGGCCTGATCCTCAGCTATCTGCTGGCGCCGCTGACCCGCTGGCTGGAGCGCGCCGTGTTCCGGCCTCTGTCCCGCAAGATCTTCCGGAAGAGCAAGCGCTCCGACGGATCGAAGCTGGCGAGAGGGCTGTCGGTGCTGGTGTCGGAGCTGGTGCTGCTGGCGGTGCTGGCCGCTCTGGTCTACATGATCCTGCCGCAGCTGTACAGCAGCATCGAGACCATCGTCAAGAACGGCGATAAATATGTCTCCAACCTCACCGCCTGGGTCACGGGCCTGCTGAAGGATTACCCCGACATCACCCAGTACATCACCGAGAGCCTGAACACCCTGAACACGGACATCATCTCCTGGATCAGCAACAAGCTGCTGCCCAGCTTCGGCAGCGTCCTCACCAACATCACCTCGGGCGTGTACTATGTGCTCCGCGCCCTCTACGATCTGGTCATCGGCATCATCGTCTCCGTCTACATCCTCTCGGACCTGGAGGGCTTCGGCGCCAGTTTCCGCCGCATCCTCTACAGCCTCTTCTCCATCGAGACCGCCGAGAAGATCCGCAGCATCATCGGCTTTACCGACAAGACCTTCATGGGCTTCCTCAACGGCAAGCTCCTGGACTCCGCCATCATCGGCGTCATCTGCTACATCGTCTGCGCCGCCCTGCGCATGCCCTACGCCCTGCTGGTCAGCGTCATCGTGGGCCTGACCAACATCATCCCCTTCTTCGGCCCCCTGATCGGCGCCATCCCCAGCACCATCATCATCCTCATGGTCGACCCCATGAAGGCGCTGATCTTCGTGATCTTCGTGGTGGTGCTGCAGCAGGTGGACGGCAACTTCATCGGCCCCAAGATCCTGGGCAGCAGCGTGGGCATCAGCGGCTTCTGGGTCATGTTCTCGATCATCGTGGGCGCCGGGCTCTTCAACTTCTGGGGGATGCTCCTGGGCGTACCGGTGTTCGTGGTGATCCAGACCCTGGTGGTGGACCGCCTGAAAAAACGCCTGAAAAAAAGCGACCTCCCGGAGGAGGTCGCAGGATATGTGGATCTGGACCATATCGATCCCGTCACCAGGGAGCCGGTGAAGAAGCAGAAGACCGTCCTCACCGCGGAGAAGGGCCCGACGAAGGCCTCGGACAAGGCGCCGGAGCAGGACAGGGACGACGCTCAGCCGTGACGCAGGCTGTCACGGGCGTCTTTGAGGCCGCTGCACAGCGCCTGGACGTCCTCTTCCGTGCTCAGCCGGGACAGACCGATGCGGATCGCCCCGTCGATGGTCCTGGCGTCCAGACCGATCGCCTCCAGCACATGGCTCCGCCCGCCCTTTTTGCAGGCGGAGCTTTTTGACACATAGACCTCCCGGGCTTCCAGGAAGTTCATCAGCACCTCGCTGCGCCAGCCGGGCAGGGAGACCGACAGGATGTGAGGGGCGGCCGCCTCGATGTGGCGCAGCTCCGGGATCTCCCGATGCAGCTGCTCCAGGGCCTGCGCTCTCAGCGCGCGCATCCGCGCGATGTTCTCCGTCATCCCCGCCTTGCCGATCTGGCAGGCCTCGCCGAAGGCCGCGATCTGGGACAGGGCCTCGGTGCCGGCCCGGCGGCCGTCCTCCTGGCCGCCGCCCAGGATGAAGGGCTTGAGCCGCAGCCCGCTGCGGATGTACAGGGCCCCCACGCCCTTGGGCGCGTGGATCTTGTGGCCTGAGATGCTGATCATGTCCGCGCCCAGCGTCCTGGCCGAGAAGGGGACTTTCAGAAAGCCCTGGACCGCGTCGGTGTGCAGCAGGGCCTGGGAGCCCGCCGCCCGCAGCGCCCGGGCGATCCCGGCGATGTCCGTGACACCGCCGGTCTCGTTGTTCACCAGCATCAGCGTCACCAGCGCCGTGTCCTCCCGCAGGGCGGCGAGGACCGACTCAGGCGCGACGGAGCCGTCTTTCTCGGGGCGCAGGCGCGTGACCTCGAAGCCCCGGGCCTCCAGCTCGTCCAGGCTCTTGCGCACGGCGTCGTGCTCCACCAGGGAGGAGATCACATGCTTCCCCCGGCGCTTCATGGCGTCGGCGCCTGAAAGGATGGCCCAGTCGTCGCTCTCGGAGCCGCAGGAGGTGAACACCAGTTCCCCCGGCGCGCAGCCCAGGGCGTCGGAGACCTGCTTGCGGCTCTTGTCCAGCAGCTTCTTCGCTGTCCGCCCCATGGTGTGGGTGGAGCTGGGGTTGCCGTAGACCACGGTCATGGCCGCGAGAGCGGCCGCGGCCGCCTCGGGGCAGACCTGGGTGGTGGCGGGATTGTCCAGATAGTGCATGAGCGTCCCTCTTTTCGGAGATACAGGAGTTTATCATGAGATACATCATAGCCACTCTTGGCTGTAAAGTCAACCAGTTCGAGACCCAGGCCATGGAGGCCCGGCTCCGGGAGCACGGGCACCGGCCCTGCGCCCCCGGCGAGATCGCCGACGCCGTGATCGTGAACACCTGCGCCGTCACCGCGGAGAGCGGGCGCAAGTCCCGGCAGCTCCTGCGCCGCCTGCGGGACGAGAACGCCGGCGCGGTGCTGGCGGTCTGCGGCTGCTATTCCCAGCTGAGCCCCGAGGAGACGGAGGAGATCGGCGCAAAGGTGATCTTCGGCGCGGCGGACCGGATGGCCTTCGTCGACGCGGTGGAGCGGGCCGTGGCCGAGGGCGAGGGGGAGCGGAACATCGACGCGCCCTTCCGCCGCCGGGAACTGGAGAAGCTCCCCGCCGGGGCGCTGGAGGGCCGCACCCGGGCCATGCTGAAGATCCAGGACGGCTGCGTGAACTTCTGCAGCTACTGCATCATCCCCTACACCCGGGGCCGCCTGCGGAGCCTGCCGCTCTCGGACGCCGCCGCGGAGACCGCGCGCATCCGGGAGGAGGGCTATCGGGAGCTGGTGCTCACGGGGATCGAGGTGGCCTCCTACGGCGTGGACCTGCCGGGAAAGCCGGGCCTCGCCGACTGCATCGAGGCCGTGGCAAAGGAGGCGGGGGACATGCGCATCCGCCTGGGGTCTCTGGAGCCCACGGTGATCACGGAGGACTTCTGCCGCCGCGTCGCCGCCGCGGGGAAGCTCTGCCGCCACTTCCACCTGTCCCTCCAGTCCGGCTGCGACCGGACGCTGAAGGCCATGAACAGGAAGTACGACACGGCCTTCTTCTGTGAGCGCTGCCGGCTGCTGCGCCGGTATTTCCCCGGCTGCGCCCTGACCTGCGACCTGATCGTGGGCTTCCCGGGGGAGACCGAGGCGGACCAGCGGGAGACCCTGGCCTTCATCGAGAAGTGCGCCTTCGCGGACATGCACATCTTCCCCTACTCCCGGCGGCCCGGCACCCCGGCGGACGCCATGCCCGGCCAGTGCACCCGGGCCGTGAAAGCCGCCCGCGCCCACGAGGCCCAGCAGACCGCGGCGCGGATGCACCGGGCCTTTCTGGAGGCCAGCGTGGGCCAGGTGCTCCCGGTGCTCTTCGAGACGGCGGAGGAGGGCAGCGTGGGCCACAGCGACACCTATCTGCTGGTGCAGGTGCCGGAGCGGGGCCTCCGGGGCAAGCTCCGGGACGTGCGCATAACCGGCACGGACGGCGAGCGGCTCACGGGCGTTTTGAGCGTTGAGCCTTGAGTTTTGATAAGGAGATACGAACATGAAAAAGATCGGGATGCTGGTAGCGGTGGAGATGGACGCGGTGCTGCGCCGCTACGGGACGGCGGAGCGCCAGGAAAAACGCAGCGGCTTCGAGATCCACGTCTACGACATGGGCGCCTACGAGCTGTATGTGATCCGCTCCGGCGCGGGGGAGATCGCTGCGGCCGCCGCTGCCCAGATGCTCATCGACCGCTATGAGGCGGAGCTGGTGGTGAACTTCGGCGTGGTGGGCGGGCTCACCGAGGAGATGGCCCAGACCAAGACCTGCGTGGTGGAGCGGGTGGTCCACTACGATTTCGACACCTCCGGCTATGACCACTGCCTGCCCGGGCAGTACATGGGCTACCCGGACGAGTATCTGCGGCCCACCCCCGCCCTGGTGGAGCGGGCCGTGGCGATCTGCCCGGAACTGCGGCGCGTCACCGACGCCTCAGGGGACAAGTTCGTGGAGGGCAAGGAGGCCAAGAGCGCCCTGCATGAGCGCTGGGGGGCGGACATCTGCGAGATGGAGGCCGCCGCCGTGGTGCTCACCTGCGACCGGGCGGATATCCCCTGCCTGCTGATCAAGACCGTCTCCGACGGGCTGACCCAGGGGGGCGAGGACTTCGGCACCGCCCTGGCGCACACCTCCGCCCTGTGCCTGGAGGTGGCGGACAAGATCGTCCGGGAACTGTGAGGGACATCCCCATGACCGAAAAGCTCTACTATCTCGACAGCCACCTCTTCGCCTTCGAGGCGGTGGTCACCGGCTGTGAGGAGACGAAAAAGGGCTGGACCGTGACTCTGGACCGGACGGCCTTCTTCCCCGAGGGAGGCGGCCAGCCGGCGGACACCGGCACGATCGGCCCCGCCCGGGTGCTGGACGCCCATGAGCGGAAGGGCGAGGTCCTCCACACCACCGACCGGCCCCTGCCCGTAGGGGAGCGCTTCGTCTGCGCCCTGGACCGGGAGCAGCGCCTGCGCCGGATGCAGGACCACTCCGGCGAACACATCCTCTCGGGCCTCATCTACCGGGAGCACGGCTTCGACAATGTGGGCTTCCACATGGGGGAAGACTGCATGACCATGGACTACTCCGGGGAGCTGAGCTGGGAGCAGCTGATGGCGGTCGAGCAGCTGGCCAACGTCGCCGTCCGGGCGGATCTGCCCCTGAAGATCTGGTGGCCGGAGCCGGAGGAGCTGGCCGCGCTGCAGTACCGCAGTAAGCTGGACCTGACGGAGGACGTGCGCATCGTGGAGATCCCGGGGATCGACCGCTGCGCCTGCTGCGCGCCCCATGTGGCGCGGACCGGCGAGGTGGGCCTCATCAAGATCCTCAGCGCCGAGCGGCACCGGGGCGGCGTGCGCATCACGGCGGTCTGCGGGCTGGACGCCGCGGAACGGGTCCGGGCCTATCAGGAGAGCGTCACGGCGATCTCGGGGCTTCTGAGCGTCCCCCGGGAGCAGATCGTGCCCGCCGCGGAGCGGCTCCTCCAGCGCTTCGAGGAGCAGAAGCTCAGGATCTCCGCCCTGGAGCTGGCCCTGGCCCGGCAGCGGGCGGACAGCATCCCGCCGGCGGAGGAGGCCGTCGTCCTCTTCGAGGAGGAGCTGGGCGAGCCCGCGCTGCGGGAGCTGGTGAACGCCCTGACGGAAAAATGCCCCCTGGCCGCGGTCTTCACCGGCAGCGACAGAGAGGGCTGGCGCTACATCATCGGCAGCAGGCGCGTGGACCTGCGCCGGAACGGCAAGGCCGTCAACGCCGGCATCCAGGGCCGGGGCGGCGGCAGCCCCACCATGATCCAGGGCCGGGCCGCGGCCTCGGCGGAGGCGATCCGCGCCTTCTTCCGGGACTGGAAGGGCGCGTGAGCGTTTTGACGATTTGAAAAGGGCCCCGGAAAGACGTCTTCCGGACAGCGGGGCCCGGAGGAGAGCGAAAAAGAGGCGTGGGAGATCCTGTTCTCCCGCGCCGCTTTTCCGCCTGTACGGCCCTCCCAAAAAATCGGCGGGCTTTTTGTGCAGATCCGACATTTTTTAGACAGAAGGAAAACAGGTGTATAACAAAAAAGGCCGGGAAACGGCACTTTTTGGCGGGCCTTCGCGGAAATTCGATTTGACAAGGATCTGACGCTCCGGTATAATAACAAGCGTGAGAGTGGGCACAGATGTCTTTCTGCGCCCAAAAATGGAAAGAGATTTGGAGGGCCATCCATGAGAGATCTCAAGCACCTGATCTTTTTTGAGAACTTGCTTCAGGAGGCGAACAACGACCTCGTCAAGCAGGCCAAGGCCGAGGGCAAGCGCGCGATCGGCTACACCTGCTACTTCATGCCTGAAGTGCTTCTCGACCTGCCCGGCTGCTTCTCCGTCCGCCTGAGAGCGCCCCGCTGCACTTCCCCCGATCTGGCGACCTACTACCTGTCCGGCCGCGTGTGCCACTATGCCCGCTCCCTGCTGGAGCGCGCGCTGGAGGGCGGCTACAACTTCCTCGACGCCCAGATGGGCACCGAGACCTGCACCGCCACCTGCCGCTTCCAGGAGCACCTGCAGCAGAAGCACCTCGATTCCGTCGAGGACATGCGCATCATCGACAACGACGATTTCTTCGTCACCTTCACCGACATCCCCTTCAAGAACAGCGAGAACAGCTATCAGCACTATGAGACCCAGCTGCGCGCCCATGTGCTGGAGCCCCTGCACGAGCACTTCGGCATCGACATCTCCGACGAGGCCCTGATC
>JAFZOC010000336.1 GCA_017550765.1 Oscillospiraceae bacterium | reverse complement strand
TCATCTTTGACAGCGGAGACTCGCCGTCGTCGGTGGGCTCATAGTGGTCCACCTGGGGCAGCAGCACAGGCAGCTGATCCTCCGGTACGGGGACCCAGCCGCACTTGGGGCAGTTCACCAGAGGGATCGGCTCGCCCCAGTAGCGCTGACGGGAGAAGACCCAGTCGCGCAGCTTGAAGTTCACCTTCTCCACGCCGATGCCCTGCTCAGTGAGCCACTGTTTCATCGCGGGGATGGCCTGTTTGACCGTCATCCCATCCAGGAAACCGGAATTGACCATGATGCCGGTGTCGTCCTTCAGCGTGAAAGCGGCCTCTTCGATGTTGCCGCCCTTGACGACCTCCACGATCTCGCAGCCGAATTTTCTGGCGAACTCCCAGTCGCGGTCGTCGTGGGCAGGCACTGCCATGATCGCGCCGGTACCGTAGGTCACCAGGACGTAGTCGGAGATGAAGATGGGGATCTCCTTGCCGTTCACGGGGTTGATCGCGCGCACGCCCTCCAGGCGGACGCCGGTCTTCTCCTTATTGAGTTCAGCCCGCTCGAAGTCTGATTTATGGGCGGCTTCGTCCACATAGGCGGCCACGGCATCCCAGTTGGAGATCTTGTCCTGCCACTTCTTCACATAGGGATGCTCCGGGGAGAGCACCATGTAGGTCGCGCCGAAGAGCGTATCCGGGCGCGTGGTGTACACGATCACGTCGTCCTCCACCGTGGTGCGGAATGTGACTTCCGCGCCGGTGGAACGTCCGATCCAATTCTTCTGCTGGGTCTTGACACGCTCGATGAAGTCCAGGCCGTCGATGTCGTCCACCAGGCGCTGGGCATACTTGGTGATGGCCAGCATCCACTGGCTCTTCTCCTTGCGCACGACCTCGCTGCCGCAGCGCTCGCAGACGCCCTCCACCACTTCTTCGTTGGCCAGGACGCATTTACAGCTGGTGCACCAGTTCACGGGCATGGTGGTCTTGTAGGCCAGGCCGTGCTTGAACATCTGCAAGAAGATCCACTGGGTCCACTTGTAGTACTTGGGGTCGGTGGTGTCCACCACGCGGTCCCAGTCGAAGCTGTAGCCCAGCATCTTCAGCTGGCGGGTGAAGTTCCGGATGTTCTGGCTGGTGACGATGGCCGGGTGGATGTGGTTCTTGATGGCGAAGTTCTCGGTCGGCAGCCCGAAGGCGTCATAGCCGATGGGGAACAGCACATTGTAGCCCTCCATGCGCTTTTTGCGGGCTACGATATCCAGGGCGGTAAAGGGGCGCGGATGTCCCACGTGCAGGCCGGCGGCGCTGGGATAGGGGAACTCGATCAGCGCGTAGAATTTGGGCTTCTCGCTGCCGGTGACGGCCGCGTAAGGTCTCGACTCATCCCAACGGTCCTGCCACTTTTTCTCGATGGCGGAATGATCGTATCTCATGTTCTCAGTCCTCTTTTGCTCATTCTTCCTCAGGCAGAAGGGGCAGGGGCAGCGTCGCGGGATCGACCTGCTCGGAGTCGCTCCACAGACGTTCCAAGTCATAGAACTTGCGGGCCTCGTCCGTGAAGACGTGGACGATGACGCAGCCGAAGTCCATCAGGACCCAGATATCGGAACGCAGGCCCTCCCGTCGGATAGGCGGCTCGCCCGAAAGGGAGAGCTGCTTGTCCACCTCATCGACCAGCGCTTTGATGTGGGTGGACGAGGTGCCGTTGCAGATGACGAAGTAATCGGCCAGGACCGTATGCTCCGCGGTACGCAGCACCTTCACGTCCCGCGCTTTCTTGTCGTTCAGAGCTTTCGCGGCGATCGCGGCGATCTCAGCGGGCTTCAACATAATGGTTCCTCCTTTATCTCCTGTACGCGGGCGCTGTACCATTGGCAGGCGTCCAGCGTATCTTTGTATACATCTCGATGCTTCCTGCGGATATCTTCTACGGTCAAGCCCAAAGACGCCTGCATGGCGGCAGAGAGATCTTCCATCGCCAAAGCGCGGATACGGTCCACGCCCGGATAGTGCCGTGTCGGCTCGATCTTGTCCGCCAGATACAGGATCATCTCAAAACTGTCCATGTCCGCTTTCCCTGTGGTATGCCAACGGATCGCGTCGCAGACATCCTCCGTCGCGCCAAAGAGCGACCGCGCAGCCACGGCTCCGGTACGGGCGTGCAGGAGCTGGGACGTCTGTCGCTCCACGGGATCGAGTTCGACGCCCATCTCGTCGCAGTAGCGAAGCTGTTCGGCGTTGGACCAGGCTTTCGTACAGTCGTGCAGGATCCCCGCCTCCCGCGCCATGTCCGGGTCGATGCACCATCGCCGGGCCAGGCACTGCGCAGTCTCGGCGCAGCCTTCCACATGGGCGATCCGTCCCGGATCCAGCATGGCCCGGACCTGCTCCATGAGCCAGTCCAGATCCGGCTGCGCGCCGTAGAGCCGCCGACGGACGATCTCGCGATAACAGGCCTCCGAAAGGCTCGCTCTCCCCTCCCGACGCGGAAGCTCCGCACGGATCTGGGAAGAGCACAGGGGCAGCGCTCCATGCTCCAGGATCTGTACACGGGCGCCATAGCGGTGTCGCAGCTCCTCCGCCTTCCGCTCCAGCTCGTCCCGCTCGCCTTCACCGCGGCAGAGGGCCGCCAGGGTACAGCGTGCCATCAGTTCTTTCGCGCCACGCCAGCTCTCGAAACAGAGCAGCATGTCCGTGCCCAGCAGCAGTACGATCGTCTCCTCGGGGAACTGTGCTTCCAGTTCCTCTACCGTGTCGATCATGTAGCTCGGCCCGTCCCGGCGGATCGCAAAGTCCAGGACCTCCGCCCAGGGGCGGTCCTGGAACGCGATGCGGCAGAGATCAAGGCGCGTCTCGGCATCCGGCGCTTCCGGCGGCAGCGGTTTATGAGGCGGGATCCCATCCGGGATCACCAGAAAGCGATCCGGCCGCAGAACTCCATAAGCTCTGTCCGCAGCTGCCAGATGGCCCAGATGGGGCGGATCGAAACCGCCGCCATAGACCAGGATGCTCACTTTTTCTTCTTGTCCTTGACCAGCTCGATCTTGGGCTCGGCGTGGTTGCGCTTGAAGAGGACGAACTTGGTGCCGATGACCTGGACAGGCTCGGCCTCGCACGCTCCGCACAGGGCGTCGCAGATCTCCCGCGGGCTGTATTCGCAGGACTCCAGGACCTTGCCCTTCACCAGTTCTCTCGCCTTCAGCGCTTCATTGACAGAAGCGATCAGTTCCTCGGTGATCCCGTTCTTCCCGACCTGGATGATGGTCTCCAAGTTCATCGCGAGGCCGCGGAGCTGTGCTCTCTGTTTGCTCGAAATGGCCATTTCTTCTCCTTTACTGCTTGAACATCGCAGTCACGAGGGTCTTTGCTTCGAAGGGGATCAGATCGTCCATCCCTTCGCCAACGCCTACATACTTCACAGGCAGCTTCAGTTCGTTCGCGATGGCGAAGACGATGCCGCCCTTGGCCGTACCGTCCAGTTTGGTCAGGACGATACCGGTAAGCCCGGAGGTCTCCAGGAACTGCTTGGCCTGGATCAGACCGTTCTGCCCAGTGGTGGCGTCGAGGACCATGAGGGTCTCCACATCCGCCTCGGGGAGCTCACGGCTGATGATGCGCCGGATCTTCGACAGCTCGTTCATCAGGTTCTGCTTGTTGTGCAAGCGGCCCGCTGTGTCGATGATGATCACATCGGTGTTGCGTGCTTTGGCGGCGCAGATCCCGTCATAGACCACAGCGCCGGGGTCGCTGCCCTCTTCATGCCGCACGAAGTCCGTGCCGGAGCGCTCCGCCCAGATGCCCAGCTGCTCGGCAGCGGCTGCGCGGAAGGTGTCGCCTGCGATCAGCAGGACCTTTTTGCCCTGCTCCTTGAGCTGATGGGCAAGTTTTCCGATGGTCGTGGTCTTTCCCACGCCGTTCACGCCCACCATCAGGATCACGGAAGGCTTCGTGTCCAGCTTCAGTTCCGTGCTCCCCACATCCAGGATCTTGGTCAGGACACGGATCAGGCCCTCTCGCGCTTCGCTCCCTGTGCGATAGCGTTCCACCCAGGTCGCCTTGCGCATGAGATAGTCCACCTGCTGAGCCGTTGCTGTGCCCACATCTGCCAACACGAGCAGCTCTTCCAGGTCCTCATAGAACTGTTCGCTGTCCGGGGCGTAATCCTGGAACAGCTCTTCCAGTTCGACCATGTTTTTACGGGTCTTGGCCAAGCCCGAAAAGATCTTATCAAAAAAGCCCATGCTCATTCCTCTATCGTCTTTCTGGCGCTCTCCAGATCCAGTTCGATCACGGTAGAGACACCTTTTTCCTGCATCGTCACGCCATAGAGCATATCCGCGCCCTCCATGGTGCCACGCCGGTGGGTGATCACCAGGAACTGTGTCCGGTCGGACATCTTGCGCAGTTCTTCCGCGAAACGGTCCACGTTGGCCTCGTCCAGCGCGGCTTCGATCTCGTCCATCACGCAGAACGGCGTGGGCCGGACTTTCAAGATCGCGAAATACAGCGCGATCGCCACGAAGGCCATCTCCCCGCCTGACAGGAGACTGATGGAAGAGAGCGCCTTCCCGGGAGGCTGCACTTTGATCTCGATCCCGCACTCCAAAACGTCGTTCTCATCTTCCAGGACCAGCGAAGCCTTGCCGCCGCCGAAGAGCTCCAGGAAAGTCTCCCGGAAACAGGCGTCGATCTCCCGAAATCGTGCGAGGAACAGTTCCTGCATCTCTCCCGTGAGCTGATGGATGATATCCATGAGCTCCTTTTTGGCCTTCTCTATGTCGTCTCGCTGCCCTGTCAGCATGTCGTATCGCTTGCTGACACGCTCATACTCCTCGATGGCGCCCAGGTTCGGGGGACCCAGCGCGGCGATCTGGCGCCGCAGATCGGCGATGGCGCGCTCCGCCTTGTTCAGGTCTCTGACCGGCTGGCGGATCGCAGCCGCCGCGCTGTGGCTCAGTTCATAATTTTCCCAGAGCTTGTCCAGGATCTGTTTCTCTTCCAGGTCCGCGGCGAGCTTCTTCTGCTCGACGCGTGCCAGCTGTCTCTCCAGATCAAGGATATCCGCGCTCCTGCGCTGCGCCTCTTTTTCCGAGCGGGAACGCTTCGCCTCCAGCTCCAGCTTGTCGCTGGCGATGGCCGCGATCTCGTCCCGGATAGACTGGCTCTGCGTCCGTACGCTCTCCAGCTTCGCCTCATCCTCTGCGAGCCGTGCTCTGTATCCCCTGATCTGTTCTTCGGAGCTCTCGACTGCCTGACGACGGGTCTCACTGTCCCCCGTCAGAGTCGCGAGCAGCGCCTGCAGCTGCTGGACAGAACTCTCTGTCGCGCGCTGCTCGGCCTCCAGAGCGGAGACCCTGGTGCGCAGTTTGTTCTGATCCTCCTGGGCCATATCCAGCTGATAGCGGACCGAAGCCAGCTCAGACTTCGCCCGATCCAGATCCGCCACCATGCATTTTTCGCTGCTCTCCAGCTCTTTCCGCTTTTTTTTCAGTCTATCGAGCTCATTGGCGCGGGAAAGGGCCCCGCTGGTCCTGGCGCTGCTGCCGCCGGTCATGAATCCGCCGGCATGGATCATCTGTCCGTCCAGGGTCACGATACGCAGACGCGAAGCGCTCGCTCTTGACATGCGCACCGCGTCGGCCAGGGTCTCCGCGATCACGGTCCTCCCCAGCAGGGAGAGGACGATCTGCTCATAACGCCGGTCGTATCTGACCAAGTCGGAAGCGACACCAACGAAGCCGGGATCGTTCACCGGCGCATCACGCATGACGCTGCCGCGGATCGTGTCCAGCGGAAGAAAGGTCGCGCGTCCCGCGTCCGTACGCTTGAGCATCTCGATGGCATAGCGTCCCACGTCCTGGGTATCGACGACGATATCCTGAGAAGCTGCGCCCAACGCCGTTTCGATGGCGAGAGCGTGTTCTTCGTCCGCCCGCAGCAGATCTGCCACCGGGCCATGGACGCCTCTCAAGCTGCCCCGTTCGCTCTCCCGCATCACGGTCTTCACCGCGCGGGGATAGCCTTCATATTCGCGCTGCATCTCAGCGAGCATGCCGATCCTGCCGTCCACGCTCCGCCGCTCGACGGAGAGGGCGTTCAGCCTGTCCGTGAGCTGCTGCACCGCCTCTTCCCTGCCGCGGATCTTCATCCTGCAGCCATCCAGCACGTTCTGGCACTGGGCGGTCTGCCTTTGGAGCGCCGTGAGCTCCTCCGCGATCTGTGCGAGACGCTCCTTCCCCTCCTGGATCCGGGATCCGAGCTCGCTGACCCGGTCCTGCTGCTCCGTGATGTCCCGGAGCATCCGTTCCTTGGCTTGCGTACTGCTCTCGACGTTCGCCTGCAGCACGGCGATCTGAGAACCCAGCTGGGCTGCCAGGCTCTCCTGCTGGGCCAGTCGCTCCCTCGCCTGCTCAGACTCCACGTCCTTTCGGTGCATCCGTTCCGTGATGCTGCCGGAAGAGGCATAGAGCGCTTCCAGATCCGCTCTCGCCTGTTCCAGTGTGGAACTGAGCTGTTCGTGCGCCTGGCGGACCGTCTCTGTCTGCGCATGGATCTTTTCCAGTCTGCACATCCATGCGGAGATCTCCATCACGCGCAGTTCATCGCGCAGGATCAGATAGCGTTTCGCCGTCTCGGACTGCTGTTTCAACGGGCCGACCTGGAGTTCCAACTCCTCGATCTTATCGTTGATGCGCAGGAGATCGTCGCCTGTTTTTTCCAGTTTCCGCTCGGCTTCTTCCTTGCGGTAGCGATAACGGGAGATCCCCGCGGCCTCCTCGAAGACTTCCCGGCGGTCGGTGCTCTTGCTGGAGACGATCTCCGCGATGCGCCCCTGGCCAATGATGGAATAGCCATCCCGTCCAAGGCCTGTGTCCATCAGAAGGCTGTGGATATCCTTGAGACGCACGGCTTCCCGGTCGATATAGTATTCACTTTCTCCGCTGCGGTAAAACCTGCGGGTCAGGACGATCTCAGGTCTGTCCCGGTCGAAGATGTGTGCGGAGTTGTCGATGATCAGGGAGACTTGCGCATATCCCAGCGCTTTTCGCTTCTCTGTGCCGCCAAAGATGACGTCTTCCATCTTCGCGCCGCGGAGCGCTTTGCTGCGCTGTTCGCCCATGACCCATGCGATCGCGTCGCAGATATTCGATTTTCCGGAGCCGTTGGGCCCCACGATCGCGGTGATATCTTTTTCGAATGTGAGCCGGGTCTTGTCCGGAAAAGACTTGAACCCCTGGATCTCGAGCGCTTTCAGGTACATAGACCGCCGCTGTCCCCTTCTCGTCCATCATATCCGTCGTGTCGTCCACCTGCAGGCCTGGCGCAGAGCCGGCCGCAGCATGTGAACTGACAGCGTATTTTAGCACGATCGTCCAAGTATTGCAAGATGACGGAACGATCATTTCCCATTTCTGCGGATACTTGCCGCAAAAAGCACTGTCAGCAGATCCCTCCCTGACGGCGATGAGCCCCTGCGACATCGCCGCAGAGGCTCATCGAGGGCCGTCTCTCGTTCCGGATCCGTTCCTGTCATCGGGATCGCGCCATATCCCGGTGCGATCGAGAGGCGCTGTATCTCTGTCATCCTTCTTCCTTCGAGCGATCCAGTTCCTTCCGGAGCAGCTCCCGATACTGCTCCGCAACGCTCATGGGGCTCAGGATCTTCACCTTCCCCATGAAACCGAAGATCCAGCTGTAGAACAGATGATCCACATCCAGCTCGACCCTGACGATGAAACGATCCTCGTCCCGGATCTCCGTATCCACCTCTTCGCCAAAACGGTCGATGATCGAGCCCATGGTATCGTTGTCACAGAGGAGCTCCACGCGCATCCGCTCGCCTTTGTACATGTGATACAGGATGCTCAGGTGTTCCGAGACGTCGAAGCCATCCGGTATCGCCGTCGCGTCCTCCTCCAGCATCCTGGGCTGTTCCGCGATGCGGTCCACACGAAAACTGGATACCGCCTGGTGCTTGTCTGACCATCCGAGCATATAATAACGGTCGCCGTTCCACACCAGCATCCATGGGCTGAAGACGTACTCCTGCCCATCCTGACGCAGCTCCCGCTCTTTTCTGGCGTTATACCGAAAGTATCGGAACGCGATCTTCTTTCCGGCATTGATCGCCGCGTGGATGCTGTCGATGATGTAATAGATCTTTTCGTTCTCCTGTTTGATGCGTCCTTCCGGATAGAGATCGCGGCGCAGATCCTCCGCATGGCCGCTGCTCGTGAAACGGACGAGCTTTTCCACGAGAGCGCTGCTCTTTTTGGCTGTGATGAATTTAGAGGACTCCACCGCGTCGATGAGGAGCTTGAGCTCCGGCAGATCGAACATCCGGGACGCCAGATAATAACGGTTCTGGCTGGACCGGGTGGTCACGATATCCATACCGAAGAGCCGCAGCTGTTCGATGTCCTCATAGATGGTCACGCGATGGGCATAGATCTGGAACTCTCTCTGCAAGATCTCCAGCAGATCCTTCGTCGTCAGCATGTGTTCTTCGTCTGTCCGCTCATAGAGGATCTTGGCCAGATACAGCGTCCGCAGGTTCTTTGTGTTCTCCATTTCCATCACCTCGGCGTTTTCTGGCTTTATCATAACGCTTACTGTCCTTCTCTGCAAGCAAAAAAGGATCTGATCTCCTCAGTTGTCGTATCATTTGAACAGCACGGGACTTCCGCCGATAAAGAACTTGAAACATCACACAGCATATGTTATTATGATTTATCGAAAAAAGTGTCAAGATCGGCGAATGGAGAGTTGGAGCGACAGTGACCTTATTCGAAATGCTCATGCGTTGGACAGCGCTGCACCCATAATGCCCCCCTCGGCAGCAACAGGTGCTATAAAAGAGCCGGAGCTCTATCGCTCCGGCTCTCCTTATCGCTTATTCAAGTTGTCTCACTTTGCCCTTTGCGCGAGAACAGCGTCCTCACAGGAGCAGGACAATGATCTTTGCCGCAACGACCACGAAGACCAGCGCCACGGGATAAGTGGCCGCGTAGGAAGCGGCGACTTCGTCGGTGCCGGCCGTGGTGATCAGAGCGCCGAGGGCGGGCGTGCTGGTCATGCCGCCGGTGATGGATCCCAGGTTGTTGAAGATATCCAGCTTGAAGACGTAGCGGCCGATGAAGTAGCTGCCGATCATGGGGATCAGGGTGATGAGGGCGCCGTAGATGAAGTACGCGGCCTTGATATTGGCGATGAAGTTCACGCCGCCGGGGACCCCCGCGCCGATCAGGAACAGGACCAGGCCCAGTTCGCGGAAGAAGTTCAGCGTCGCTTTCTCGATCCGCATGTCGATCCGGCCGAGATGTCCGAAGTGTCCGACCAGCAGGCCCGCGATCAGGCAGCCGCCGGAGTTGCCCAGAGAGAAATTGATCCCCGGGATCTTGATCGCGCCGATGATGCAGCCGAGAGCGACCGCCAGGAAAAAGGGCAGGAACCCAAAGGGGTCGACCTTCGACAGGCTCCTTTTGATCTTGCCCGCTGCGATGGTGTTCGCCGCGACGAAACGTTCACGCTCTGCCGCGATATCCACCCGCAAGATCCTCGGCATGAGCTGGACGAAGAATACCACGCCCAGGACGCCGAACAGATACGCGATGCCGTAGCCCGCTGTCACTAGATCCGCGCCTTCCCCCGCGACTTCCTTCGCCGCCGAAAGGCCCGGGGTGCTGGTCAGCGCGCCGGTCATCAGACCGACGGCCATGGACGCTTCGAGATCTCTGTCGATGAGGACGAAGGCCACGGTCACCAGCGCGCCGAGGCCGATGGTGATCATGCCCATATAGACATAGGACATGGTCGCCTTGCTGAAGGTCCGGAAGAACTTGGGCCCGGCGATGAAGCCGACGGAAGTGACGAACATGGCCGTGCCGATCGAAGAGACCAGGCTGAACTTGGTCTTCATCGCAGCGTCAAAGAGCACGATCTCTTTCTCCCCCACATGGAAAGAAGGGATATAGCTGGAGAACACGCCGTAGAGCAGTGCTGCCAGCAGCACGCCCGCCGTGCCGAGGGAGATGCCCTTCACCTGGATCGCGCCCAGAAAATAGCCCACCGCTCCGATCATGAAGATCACGAAGATCATCGAAAAGATGCTGCCCACCAGCCCGCCAAGATAATCCATGTCGACCAACTCCTCCGTGCTGCCTTCCCGCAGAAGGCCATTTCGCTCGAAAGAAGAGCTCCCGCTCTTCTGCCCGCATGATGATAGCATGGATCCGGACATTAATCAAGAGGCATTCGATCCCACAGGCCCATTTTGTACGTGACAAAACGATCGATCTATGATATGCTGAAAATGGTCATTTATAGACACCTGTCCATATAAACGTATCATGAGGGAGGAGACGCATATGGTCACAAACAAAGAGAACCTATTCAAGCTCGGTAAGAAGATCACCGACCGGATCCCTTACAAACTCGGCTTGAAGAAGATCGACGAGGAATGTCCCGAATACTGGGGCTTCGCGGAAGTCCTCGACGATGAGATGGTGGAGATCGCGCTGACGATGAAGAAGCGCACCCCCTACTCGCTCAAGCAGCTCGTGGAGATGACCGGGAAAGAGGAAGAGCATCTCTATGAGAAGCTGGAGGAGATGGCCGTCATCGGTCTGCTGGAGTATCACTACGGCGAGCACTACGATCAGGACATCCCCCACACCCGTGAGAACCGCATGTACTACATCTCCATGTATGTGCCAGGTTCCGCGGAGATGATGAACATGCACCCCACCCTTGCCGATGAACATCCCGAAGTCGCTCGTTTCTTCGAGCGCATGACCTTCCTGCCGCTGGAGAAAGTCACCGCGATGGTGCCTCCCGGCGGCGCCGGCATCGGCATGCACGTCATCCCCGTGGAGAAGGCCATCCCCGCCGAGGCCAAGTCCCTCAGCATCGAGCACATCTCCCACTGGCTGGAGAAGTACGACGGCCACATCGGCGTGGGCGTCTGCACCTGCCGCCGCAGCGAGACCATCCAGGGCCGCGGCTCCGGCGACATCAAGGACGACTGGTGCATCGGCGTGGGCGAGTTCGCCGACTACCTGGTCGAGACCGGAAAGGGCCGCCGCATCACCAAAGAAGAGGCGCTTGCCATCTTCCAGCGCGCCGAGGACCTGGGCTACGTGCATCAGGTCACCAACATCGACGGCGAG
>JAFZOC010000335.1 GCA_017550765.1 Oscillospiraceae bacterium | reverse complement strand
GTGGGCCAGTGCACCCCCGGCGTCATCGCCGTGAACACCGCGACCTTCATCGGCTATAAGGTCGCCGGGCCTCTGGGCGGCGTCGTCGCCACCCTGGGCGTGGTGTTCCCCTCGCTGGTCATCATCACGGTCATCGCCGGCGTGCTCACCCATTTCGCGGACATCCCCGCGGTGAAGAGCGCCTTCGCCGCGATCCGCGTGTGCGTGTGCGTGCTGATCTTCAACGCGGTGCTGAAACTTTGGAAGAGCGCGGTGAAGGACAAGGCGGCCCTGGCGCTGTTCCTGCTGGTCTTTGTGCTGTCGGTCTTCCTGGATATCTCGCCGGTGTTCTATGTGCTCTTCTGCGCCCTGGCGGGCATCCTCCTGACCAGATGGGGGGTGAGGGGGAAATGATCTTGCTTCGCCTCTTCTGGGAGTTCTTCAAGACCGGCCTCTTCGCCGTGGGCGGCGGGATGGCGACCCTGCCCTTCCTCTACGACATGGCGGACAAGACCGGCTGGTTCACCGCGGCACAGCTGGCGGACATGATCGCTGTGTCCGAGTCCACGCCCGGCCCCATCGGCGTCAATATGGCGACCTATGTGGGCTTCCACACCGCAGGGATCCCCGGCGCGGTGATCGCGACGCTGGGACTCGTGACGCCGGAGATCGTCATCATCCTGCTGATCGCCCGGGTCCTGCAGCAGTTCCGGCAGAACAAGACCGTGGACGCGGCCTTCTACGGCCTGCGCCCCTGCTCCGTGGCGCTGATCGCGGCGGCGGGGCTGCTGGTGGTGAAAGTGGCCATGTTCCACGTCGACCAGTTCAAAGAGAGCGGCATCCTCACCGATCTCTTCAACTGGAAGGCCCTGGCGCTGGCGGCGGTACTGCTGGTGCTGACCCGCTGGCCCAAGCCCCTGAAAAAGCTGCATCCCATCTTCTATATCCTGGGATCGGCGGTCGTGGGCATCGTTTTCGCGTTCTGAACGTTCCGTAAGATCTGCAGCGGGCGGCTCGACCGAGCCGCCCGCTTTGTCCTATGGGTCATATTTGGGGCCGCAAGGCCCTTTTCCGCTCCTACAGCAGCATTGACCCCAGTCCATAGGCCAGCGCCGCGCCGAATACCGCGCTCATGAGCCTCCCTGCCAGGTGCAGGGAGCTTTTTATCTCGCTGTCTGCCAGGACCGACAGGGTCTGGAAATGCACCGAGAGCCCGCCCCAGCCCACCAGGGCGGCGGCGAGGGCCATGTTCCCCGGCGTGGGCGGCAGGCCGCGCAGAGCGCCCACGCCGCCCCCCAGTTCGAAAAGTCCGGTGAGCAGGGCGAGCGCCTGCCGATCCCCAAGTCCTGTGCAGCGCGCAAGAGCGTCTGCGGCCATCCCCAGGATCCCCCAGGAGCTCAGGAGCCCGGTGCAGACCGCGAAGCACACCACGAGACCGCAGACGTTCAGCGCCGTCGATACCGCTGCCTGCACCGCCGCAGGCAGCGCCCGCGACAGCGGCATCGGGCCGGTCGGCGAGAGAGGCCCGTCGGAAGATCCCTCTGACGCCGCGACGGTCGTCTGCGGCGACGCTTTTTCCAGGGCCGGAGATGCTGTGACGCTCTTCGGACCGATCCATCTCGAGCTGAGACCTGCCAGGACCGCAGCGAGGATGTGGGCGAGATAGAGGAGCAGACCGATCCGTGTCGAGCGAAAGATCCCCGCGCCGATGGCGCCGACCAGGAACGCAGGTCCGGAGTTGTTGCAAAAGACCAGGAGGCGGCCCGTCTCCCCCGGGGAGATCAGCCGCTGCTCCTCCAGATCTGCCAGATAGGCTGCGCCCAGGGGATAGCCGCCGGTGATCCCGATGAAGAATGCCGTGGTCCCGGCGCCGGAGACGCCGAAGAGCCGCCGTGCCGCCGGAGCCAGAGCGCGTCCTGCCATCCTGGGGAAGCCTACCCGGCTCAAAAGGCCCGAGATCACGAAAAAGGGGAAGAGCCCGGGCAGGATCAGCTCGACGCAGAGCCGCAGCCCCGAAGCTGCGGCTCCGATCGTCTCGGATGTGGAGAAGAGCAGCACGAACAGCGCGCAGAGCGCGGCGAGAACGGAGAACTTCTGCTTCATGGCGACCTCCCTGCAGACATGGACGCATGTCCGCGTATCAAGCTATGCCCGTCGGCATAGAGATATACGGACGAAGGGGCGATGGATATGGACAGGCGAACGAGGATGCCCGGAGATCTGGCCGAAGGTCTGGGTCTGCCGGGGGAAGCGCTGGGTAAGCTCAAGATCTCCGTGGTGGGGCGCGGACGCGCCCTCATCGAGGGACACCGGGGCTTGCTTCTGTGCACGCAGGAGCAGATCTGCCTGCGGGGAGAGCGGGGCCGCGTGGAACTGCGCGGGCGGGAGCTCTGCATCGAAGCGATGCGGGAAGATACGATGCTGGTCAGGGGAGAATTGGACTGCGTGGCTTGGGGAGACTGAAGGAGGAAACGGATGGACAGGATGGACAGGATCGCTGGTGTGGCAAGGATCCGGGCCCGCGGCGCGGAGCCGGAGCGTTTCCTCTCCCGGGCCCTGGCTCAGGGCCTGCATCTGCGAAAGGTCCGCAGAGAGGACGCCTTCACGGTCGAGCTCACAGTGCCGGAGCGAGAGCTGCCCGAACTGGAAGGTCTCTGCCGGGAGACGCGCTGCGAACTGGAGCTGTTGGGGATCAAGGGCGGGAGCCGGGACCGCCTTCTCCTCCGCAGGCGGATCGCGCTCCTCGTCGCGCTGGCAGTGACGGCGGGTCTGCTGCTGACCTCCTCCCTCTTCCTGTGGGAGATCGAGATCTGGGGCTGCGGGACAGTGGAAGAGGGGCGCATCCTGCGCACTCTGGCGGACCAGGGCGTGGAGATAGGCGCGTACTGGCCGTCGATCTCTCCGGACCTGGTGCGCAGCCGCGTTCTGGGGCGCATCCCGGAACTGGCCTGGATGGCGGTGAACATCTCCGGGTCCCGGGCGGTGGTCCTGGTATCGGAACGGACAGAACGGCCGGAGATCATCCCGGAGGACCGCTGCGCAGACGTCGTGGCGCGCTGTCCCGGGGTCGTGCGCAGCGTGCGGGCGCTCAGCGGAGACAGCCGCGTACTGCCCGGGGACGCCGTCCTGGAGGGAGAACTGCTGGTCAGCGGATCTCGGGAGAGCATCAGCGGGACGCCGATCCAGACGCGCGCGCTGGCGGAGGTACAGGCGGACACCTGGCACGAACTGACGGCGGTCTGTCCGCTGGAGGCGCTGCAGGAGACGGAGAAAGACCGCTCTCAGGTCCATTATGCGCTGCGTTTCGGAAAAGTTCGGCTGGATCTGCCGGATATCGCTGGAAAAAGACTTGACGGATGTGGTATGATCGTGCATGAATATAAGCTAGGGCTGAAAGGCCTGCTGGCGCTCCCTGTGAGCCTGATCCGGGAGGAACGTCAGGAGCGGAGCGTCACCGAGCGCATGGCGGACCGCTCCGAGGAGATGGGTGCGGCGCTCCTGCGGCGGCTGGAAGAACAGATCCGGGGCGAGATCCTGGACGCCCATCTCTCAGTGGGGCAGGCCGACGGCCTGCTGATCGTCACGCTGCGGGCCCACTGCTGCGAAGATATCGCCATGACGGTGGAGAGGACACCGTGAAAGGAACGTACATGATAGAGAAGACCATAGAAGTGGAACGGATGGAACACGTGATCCAGGTGTTCGGTTCCTTTGACCAGAACCTGCGGATCATCGAAACGGAGCTGGGCGTGAAGGTCCTGGACCGGGACGACCAGCTGCATATCTGCGGCGAGGCCGAGGACGTGATGCTGGCCGAGAAAGCGATCGGCGCCCTGCTGGGCCTGGCCGCCAAGGGAGAGAACATCGACGCGCAGAACGTGCGCTATATCCTGAAACTCGTCAGCGAGGGGAAGGAGAAGCAGATCGACCAGCTGGCCGGGGATGTGATCTGCATCACCGCCAAGGGCAAGCCCATAAAGCCCAAGACCCTGGGCCAGCGGGAATACTGCGACGCGATCCGGGGGAATACGATAACCCTGGGCATCGGCCCCGCGGGCACCGGCAAGACCTATCTGGCCGTAGCTGCCGCCGTGTCGGCCTTCCGCGCGGAGGAAGTCGACCGCATCATCCTGACCCGGCCTGCCGTGGAGGCGGGGGAGCGGCTGGGCTTCCTGCCCGGCGATCTGCAGAGCAAGGTGGACCCCTACCTGCGGCCGCTGTACGATGCGCTCTTCGATATGCTGGGCCCGGATACCTACCAGAAGTATCTGGAGCGGGGCAACATCGAGGTAGCGCCCCTGGCCTACATGCGCGGCCGGACTTTGGACGACAGTTTCATCATCCTGGACGAGGCCCAGAACACCTCCCGGGAGCAGATGAAGATGTTCCTGACCCGCATCGGCTTCGGATCCAAGGTGGTCATCACCGGCGACATCACCCAGATCGACCTGCCCGAGGACAAGGTCAGCGGCCTGAAGGTGGCCATGAAGGTGCTGGACGGCATCGACGACATCGCGATCTGTACCCTTACCGGCGCGGACGTGGTACGTCACCGCCTGGTCCAGAAGATCATCGAGGCCTATGAGGTCTATGACAAGAAGGATCCGCCGGAGAGCGGCAAGAAGCCCTCGCCTCAGCCCCAGCGCGGCAGATACCGCCGCCCCTGAGGGGACGAGCCTGGGCGGGAAAGACAGGACGTGAACGAAAGGAACGGACGACGATGGAACATCTGATCGAAGTGAGCCGGGCGGTCAAGGGCCTTGGCCATCCCAACGCCGCGCGCCTCATCCGGCAGGCGGCCGTCATGGCGCTGGATGCGGAAAGAGTAGACGTAACTTGTTATATATCAGTTATGTTAACTGACGACCCGGGGATCCGGGAGATCAACGCCCAGTACCGCGGAGTCGACCGGGCCACGGACGTGCTGTCCTTTCCACTGAACGAGCTGGAGCCCGGCGCGTTCGATCCGGACGCCTGCGAGCGGGATCTGGACAGCGGCGCGGTGCTTTTGGGGGATATGATGATCTCTATCCCGCGCTGTGAGGAGCAGGGGGAAGAACTGGGCCACGGCTTCGCCCGGGAGATCCGGTATCTGACGGTCCACTCGGTCCTGCACCTGCTGGGCTACGACCATGTGGACGAGGGCGCGATGAAAGCGGCCATGCGCGCCCGGGAAAAGGCCATCATGGGCGACGAATAGGATACATTTCCAGCTATTCTGAAGTTATACTGATAAGAACGACGGGAGAAAAACAATGACCAAGTCGGCAATGATCACATTATGCGGACGGCCCAACGTGGGCAAGTCCACGCTGACCAACGCCCTGGTGGGGGAGAAGGTCGCGATCGTATCCAGCAAGCCCCAGACCACCCGCAACCGCATCACGGCGATCGTGGAACGGGGGGAGACCCAGTTCGTCCTGCTGGACACGCCGGGCTTCCACAAGCCCAGGACCCGCTTGGGCGACTACATGGTGAACGTGGTGAAGGAGAGCGTGGCGAATGTGGACTGCGTGCTGCTGCTGGTAGAGCCGGTGGCGGCCATCGGTCCCCAGGAGACCGCGCTGATCGAGCGCATCCGGCAGACCGGCGCCCCGGCGATCCTGGTCATCAACAAGATCGACACCGTGGACAAGTCCCGGCTCCTGGAGGTCATGGCGCTCTATGCCCAGGCCCACAGCTTCGACGCGATCCTGCCCATCTCGGCCAAGACCGGCGACGGGCTGGAGGAGCTCCTCAGGGAGCTGGACAAGTATGCCTCGGAGGGCCCGCACCTCTTCCCGGACGACATGATCACCGACCAGCCCGAACGGCAGATCTGCGCGGAGCTGGTGCGGGAGAAGCTGCTGCAGTGCCTGGACAAGGAGATCCCCCACGGCACCGCCGTGGAGATCGGCCGCTTCACCGAGCGGGAGGACGGCGTCGTGGAGATCGAGGCCACGATCTTCTGCGAGAAGGAGAGACACAAGGGCATCATCATCGGCAAAAAGGGCGCCATGCTCAAAAAGGTCGGCGAGCTGGCCCGCGTGGACATGGAGGCCTTCCTGGGAGCCAAAGTCTTCCTGCAGACCTGGGTCAAGGTAAAGGAGAACTGGGGCGACCGCATGGCGCAGCTGCGCAATTTCGGCTACACCGAACAGTGACCGCGGCCTGACGCCGGCTGCGCGGGATCGCCGCGCATCGCCATCTGCCGATCGGCGGCGCGATCGACAGAAAATGGTCTTCATCGCGTCCCGCCGCTCTGCGCAAACTAGTGGCAGAGGTGATCGCGATGGATCTGGACGACATCTGGACAGCCTTCGCCGAGACCGGCGGACCGGCGTTCTATATGCTCTACCGCAGTTACGAGAGGGCTCGCGGCAGGGAGCGAGAAGCTACGAAAGACGGCCTGGGGGAGGCGCCCCGGGCCGAGGACTGATGGGATACATACGATGTTCGATACCACCAGGGGCCTCATCCTGCGGGAGGTCCGATACAAGGAAGCGGATAGGATCCTGACCGTCCTGACCGAGTCGAACGGGAAGATCACCGCCAAAGCCCGCGGCGCCCTGCGCAAGAGCAGCCGGACCGCCGCCGCCACCCAGATGCTCACCTGGTCGGAGCTGACCCTGTTCGGGAACAAGGGGAAGTGGACGGTGAACGAGGGGAGCGTCCTCGAAGGCTTCGACGGACTGCGGCAGGATATCGAGCGGCTCGCGCTGGGGAGCTATCTCGCCGAGTGCCTGGAGACCTTTGCGGTCGAGGATGAGCCGGACCCCGCGCTCCTGCAGCTGGGGCTCAACTCGCTTTATGCTTTGAGCAATGGGCTCGCGGCACAGGAAAAGATCAAGGCCGCTTTCGAGCTGCGTCTGATGTGTCTGACCGGTTTCAGACCGGAGCTCAGCGCCTGCGCCGTCTGCGGCAAGGGCGAGCCGGAAGATCCGATCCTCTCGCCCTCGGACGGGACGATCTGCTGTCGGAGCTGCCGCCGCGCATCCTGGGACGGCGTCCCGCTGAAGGACGGCGCGCTCTCGGCCATGCGCTATATCGTGTCGGCGCCGGCGAAGAGACTGCTCTCGTTTGCAGTGGACGGCCCGGCGCTGAAGAGCCTCTCCCGGGCGACGGAGCTCTATCTCCGCGCCCATGCGGAGCGCAGCTTCGCGACCCTTGCCTACTACAAACAGTTCGAGGACCTTTCGTCCGCCGGGACAGAGGACTGAGACGAGGATAGGCGGCCCGTTTGGCCGCCATAGAGAAAACGGAGAATGACCATGTCTTTTTTTGAGAGATCCCTGAATACCCTGGAGCTGCCCCAGGTGCTGCAGATGCTCTCCACCCAGGCTGTGGGCGACACGGCAAAGGAGCGCTCCCTGCTGCTGACGCCCTCCGCGGAGCCTGCGGAGGTCCAGCGCCGTCTGGATGAGACCACGGCTGCCAAGACCATGATGGTGGTGCGCGGCAGCCCCAGCTTCTCCGGCGTGAAAGATGTGCGGGCATCGCTTGCCCGGGCCGATCTGGGCGGCGCGCTCAACACCCGGGAACTGCTCGATATCGCCCGGGTGCTCCAGTGCGCGCGCCTGGTGCGCGGCTATCTGGCCGACGACAGCGTGGGGGCCACCTGCATCGACTCCCTGTTCCACGCGCTGCGGGCGAACAAACATCTGGAAGAGAAGATCAACACCTCCATCCTGGGAGAAGATGAGATCGCGGATGGCGCCTCGCCGGAGCTGGCCGACATCCGGCGGAAGATCCGCGCGGCGGCTGCCCGGGCCCGGGAAGCGCTGCAGAAGATCCTCTCTTCGCCGTCCTATGCCAAAGCGCTGCAGGAGCCGATCATCACCATGCGCTCCGACCGCTTCGTGGTGCCGGTGAAGGCCGATCACAAGGGCGCGGTGCCCGGCCTGGTGCACGATATTTCCGCCTCGGGCATGACCCTGTTCGTAGAGCCCATGGCGGCGGTGAAGGCCAACAACGAGCTGCGCGAGCTGAGCGCGAAGGAGAAGCTGGAGATCGAGCGGATCCTGGCCGAGCTCTCCGCCGACTGCGCCGAGCACCGCTCGGACATCGACTCGGACTTCGACCTGCTGGTGCGGCTGGACCTGATCTTCGCCAAGGCCAAGCTCAGCTACAAGCTGGACTGTCAGGCGGCGAGCCTGGAAGGGGAGGGCATCTCCCTGCGCCGGGCGCGGCATCCGCTGCTGGACCAGGCCAAGGCGGTCCCCATCGACGTGGAGCTGGGCAGCGCTTTCGACACGCTGGTGATCACCGGCCCCAACACCGGCGGCAAGACCGTCTCGCTCAAAACGATCGGGCTCCTGGCCGCCATGAACCAGTGCGGTCTGCATATCCCCGCCGCCGACGGCAGCACCCTGCCCGTCTTCAAGCATATCCTGGCCGACATCGGGGACGAGCAGAGTATCGAGCAGTCCCTGTCCACCTTCTCGGCCCATATGACCAACATCGTCAGCATGCTGGACGAGTGCGACGAGCATTCCCTCCTGCTCTTCGACGAGCTGGGCGCCGGCACAGACCCCACCGAGGGCGCGGCGCTGGCGATCGCCATCATCGAGTACGCCCGTCAGAAGGGCGCCATGATCGCAGCCACCACCCACTATGCGGAACTGAAGGTCTTCGCTACCAACCAGCCGGGGGTGCAGAACGCCTCCTGTGAGTTCGATGTGGAGACCCTGCGCCCCACCTATCGGCTGCTGGTGGGCATCCCCGGCAAGTCCAACGCCTTCGCCATCTCCAAGCGCCTGGGCCTGGGGGAGGACATCATCGAGGACGCCAAGTCCCGGGTCAGCACCGACAGCGCCAGTTTTGAGGCAACGATCGAGAAGCTGGAGCAGACCCGCCTGCTGCTGGAGAAGGACCGGGAGGAGGCGGCCAAGCGTCTGCGGGAGGCGGAAGAACAGGCGAAGAAGGCGTCCTTCCTGCGGGCAGAGCTGGAGGTGCGGCTGGACAAGTCCGACCAGAAGGCGCGGCGCGAGGCGGAGCGGATCATCCGGGAGGCCCGGGAGACCGCCGAGGCCACCTTCCGGGAGCTGGACGAGATGCGCCGGAGGGCCAACGAGGAAGAGGACATCCAGCGCATCAACGAGGCGCGCAGCGAGATGCGCAGACGTCTGAACCGTTCGGAGGAGGCCCTGCGGGAGCAGGAGAGCGCCCCGTCGGAGGAGCAGATCTCCTCCCGGCCCGTGCGCCCCGGTGACACGGTCCAGATCAAGTCCATGGGCCTGAAAGCGGAGGTCGTCTCCGTCTCTGCGGACCGGGTCCTGACGCTCCGGGCCGGCATCATGAACGTGACCGCGAAGGAGGACGAGGTGCTGCTGCTGGAGGGCGTCGCGGCGAAGACCAGGAAGAGCGTCGCTTCCACCGGCGCCACGCTGCGCAGCGCTGCGATCTCCTCGGAGCTGGACCTGCGGGGCATGGACCAGATCGAGGCGGTCCTGGCGGCGGAACGCTACCTGGACAGCGCCGTGATGGGCAAGCTCAAGACCGTGACACTGATCCACGGGAAGGGGACCGGCGCCCTGCGCAGCGCGGTGCAGGACATGCTGCGGCGCAACAAACTGGTCAAGTCCTTCCGCCTGGGCCGTTTCGGCGAAGGGGAGACCGGCGTGACCGTTGTGGAACTGAAATAAAAAAGATGACGGCCCCCGCTCGGAAATGGTAAAAATCACGAAACAGGCAAAAGCGGTTGACGATTCGTCGAAAATTTGATAAAGTAGCGAAGGATCTGGAGAGGATCTTGAGAAAGGTATAAGGAGATGCGGGCATGATCACCAAGGAAGTAGTCATCAACAATCAGGTGGGTCTCCACGCCAGACCTGCGACGTTCTTTATCCAGAAAGCCAACGAGTTCAAGAGCAGCATCTGGGTCGAGAAGGAAGAGCGGCGTGTCAACGCGAAGAGCCTGCTGGGCGTCCTGTCTCTGGGCATCGTGAAGGGGACCGCGATCACCATCATCGCCGACGGCGTGGATGAGGAAGCGGCCATCGCTACGCTCTCGGAGCTGATCGACTCTGATTTCTCCGAGTGATCTCTGAACATACGAAAGATAAGGGGTGTGCGCTGAGCACACCCCTTTTTTCAGATCGAGGGTAGACATGCTGGATGTTCTTCGGGAAAAAGCGAATAGGCTGCCGCTGCTGCCCGGCGTGTATATCATGCTGGACGAACACAGCGAGGTCATCTACGTGGGCAAGGCCAAGCGCCTGAAAGACCGGGTCAGCAGCTATTTCCACGGCGAGCACCTGCCCAAAGTGGCGGCCATGGTGGAGAAGGTGGCCGACTTCAACGTCATCGTCGCCTCCAGCGAGTTCGAGGCGCTGGTCCTGGAGAACTCCCTGATCAAACGCCACAAGCCTCATTACAACATCCTGCTCAAGGACGACAAGGGCTACCCCTTCATCCGTGTGGATGTGAAGAGCGAGTACCCCTCCATGAGCATCGTCAGCCGCGCCGGAAAGGATGGGGCCAGGTATTTCGGCCCCTATGGCGGGCGCGGCCAGACCAGGGATATCATCAGCACCATCAGCAGAGCGCTGCTGCTTCCGGACTGCGCCCGAAAGTTCCCTCGGGATATCGGGAAGGAACGCCCCTGCCTGAATTATCACATGGGTACCTGTGCGGGCTGGTGCCTGAAGGACAGCAGCGCGGAGGATTACCGCAGCCGCATGCAGCAGGCGCTGCTGATTTTGGAAGGGAAGAGCGCGGAACTGATCGAGG